>NZ_JADPKQ010000328.1:0-26424 GCF_023074015.1 Bradyrhizobium sp. 142 | reverse complement strand
AGCACCTTGCGATCTTTCTTCGAAAGGCGGACTTCTCTTGCTTCGGGGATCATCCCGATCTTGAATCACGACTCACCTTCTAAGAAAAGGGGGTACTAGCGCGCAATTTGCGCACAGGGGCCGGCACCCATACCGCGGAATCTATCCACTGCGGGTTGGTGGAAGTACCAAAGATGAGTCCTCGCCTAAACTAGCCCACAGCCCCCGACGACCGCAGCTGCCTGATCGCGGCTTCGTCGTATCCAGCCTTGCGCAAAATCTCGTCGCTGTGCTCACCGACGCCGGGCGGTTTGCGCGGCTGCACTTTCTTGGCACCGTCGACCCAGATCGGGCTAGAGATGGTCAGCATGGTATCGTTCTCGAACGGCACCAGCACCTCGTTGTCGAGCATCTGCTTGTCGTTCGGGATGTCATCCAGAATGCCGACGACACCGAACACGAGCCCGTTGCCGTCGAGGATCTTGCGCCACTCGGCGAGATCCCTGGTCGCGAAGGTTTCGTCCAAAACCTTGATCAGCTCCACCGAGCGGGCGTGGCGGTCGGCCTTGGTGGCGAAACGGGGATCATCGACCAAATCCGCGCGCCCGAGGCAGCGGGCGAGCGTCGGCCATTGCCGTTCCTCGTTGAGCAGCGACAGGATCAGCCAGCGGCCGTCCTTGCATTGATAGTGGTTGGCCACCGCGTTGAGCGCGCGCTCGCGCGGCCGCCGCTCGCCGAACTTGGCGCCGCACAGCTTGGCCTGTGCCAGCACGCTCGCCGCCCACACGCCGTTCGCCATCAAATTGGAGGCGACATGGGAGCCCTTGCCGGTCTTCTCGCGCTGATAGAGCGCGGTGACGATCGCGCTGTACAACGCCATGGCGCAGGGGTGGTCGCCCATCCCGGCGACCGAGCGGGCCGGGGTGGTATCGGTGTCGGCGCGGACGAGGTCCATCAGGCCTGAGCGCGCCCAATAGGCGTTGCTGTCGAAGCCGGGCTTGTTGGCCTCCTCACCCTTCTCGCCATAGCCGGTGAAGGAGGCGTAGATCAGTCGGTCGTTGAGATGGGCGAGGTGATCATAGGTGATGCCGAGCTTGATGCGCACCGGCGGCGGCATGTTGGTGATGAAGACGTCGGACTCTTCCACGAGCTTGTAGAGCACTGCCTGCGCTTCAGGCTTGGAGAGATCGAGCGCAAGGCTCTTCTTGTTGCGGGCCTCCAGCAGCCAGGCGAAATTGTGCTCGCCGGTCGGATAGCCTGGCAGGTTCGGCAGATTGCGATAGGGATCGCCGGCGCCGGGCGGCTCGATCTTGATGACGTCGGCGCCGAAATCCGACAGCACGGTCGCAGCGGCCGGCGCTGCGATGAAGCTTGCGCAGTCCAGAACCCTGAGCCCTGCAAAAATGCCTTTTTCCATCGCGGCGTTGCTCCCTCGCTCTTGTTGTTTCCCGCGCGCTGGAATTAGCGCAGCTACATCATGAGAGCATTAGACCGATGTTTTGGCGCGATGCAACGGCGTCGAGCGCGAGGCATGGGGCGCATCGCGACCCATGCGGAGCCTCGAAGGATAAACGGCCGAGATGCAGCCGGGCCGTCGCCCTTCGAGGCTCGTCCTATGCTTGCAGCGCGGGACGAGCACCTCAGGATGACGGTCATAGACTGGCTCTGTTGAGGCTTCGCAATGAATACACCTACTCCTCGCCCGCCAGCAACGCAGCGTTGCCGCCGGCCGCGGCGGTGTTGATTGTCACGGTCTGCTCGGTGGCAAAGCGCGCAAGGTAGTGCGGGCCGCCGGCCTTCGGGCCCGTTCCGGACAGGCCGCTGCCGCCGAACGGCTGCACGCCGACCACGGCGCCGATCATGTTGCGGTTGACATAGATGTTGCCGACCTGGACCCGGTCGACAATCGCCTCGACCGTATCGTCGATGCGAGAGTGGACGCCGAGCGTGAGCCCATAGCCGGTGCGCTCGATTCCTTGCAGGACGCGCTCGAGCTTCTCGGCCGGATAGCGCACGACGTGCAGGATTGGGCCGAACACCTCCTCGGTGAGCTCACCGGCATCCCTAAGCTCGAAGATATGCGGCGCGACGAAGCAGCCTTGCGGCGCCGCGCCGGCAAAGTGCAGCCGCGCCTCTTTCTTCATGCGGACGATATGGGCGTCCAGCCGCTGCTTTGCTTCGTCATCGATGACCGGACCGACATGGGTTGCGACATCGGTGGGGTCGCCGATCTTCAATTCACGCGCCGCGCCCGCGATCATTTCGATCATGCGGTCGGCGACGTCCTCCTGCACGAACAGCAGCCGCAATGCCGAGCAGCGCTGGCCGGCGGAGCGGAACGCCGACGTCACGACGTCGTCGGCGACCTGCTCGGGCAGCGCGGTGGCGTCCGCGATCATGGCGTTGATGCCTCCGGTCTCGGCGATCAGCGGCACGATCGGTCCGTCCTTGGCGGCGAGCGCGCGGTTAATCGCGCGCGCGACCTCGGTCGAGCCGGTGAAGACGACGCCGGCAATGTCGGGATGCGCGGTCAGCACCGCACCGAGCCGGCCGTCGCCGGTGACCAGGTGCAGCGCGCTGCCCGGGATGCCGGCCTCGTGCAGCAGGGCTACGGCCTCGCGCGCGATGCGCGGGGTCTGCTCGGCGGGCTTTGCCACCACGCTGTTGCCGGCCATCAGCGCCGCCGTGACCTGGCCGAGGAAGATCGCCAGCGGAAAATTCCAGGGCGAGATCGCCACGAAGACGCCGCGGCCGCGCATGGCAAGTGCGTTGCTCTCTCCGGTCGGGCCCGGCATCGCCACCTCGCTGCCGAACAGCCTTCGGCCCTGCGCGGCGTAGTAACGGCAGAAGTCGGTGGCCTCGCGCAATTCCGACAGCGCATCGTCGAGCGTCTTGCCGCCCTCGCGCTGGAGCAGCGCGATGAAATGGGCGCCGCGGCTCTCCAGCAGATGCGCGGCCTGCTCCAGCGCCGCGGCGCGAACCGCCGCCGGTGTCCGGCTCCAGGCGGCAAAGCTCGCGCGCGCTGCGCCCACCGCCGCGTTAGCCTGATCCGGCGTTGCTTCGGCGAGCGGCTTGAGATCGGGCGCCTCGGTCTTGATATCGGCCAGCAGCCGGTCGAGCGCGGCACGCACGCCGAATTCCACGCCACGTGAATTCCGCCGCTCCGGGGCGAAGAGATCGCCCGGCAGTGGAATTCGTGCGTGATGCGCCTGATCCGGCCGCGCGATGAGATCGGCCGGACGTTTCAGCAGCGCTTGGACCGGCACGCGGTAATCGGCGGCCTGCGCCACAAAGGAGGAGTTGGCGCCGTTCTCGAGCAGCCGCCGCACCAGATAGGCGAGCAGGTCGCGATGGCTGCCGACCGGCGCGTAGGTGCGGTAGGCGATGCCAGGGTGATCGTTGGCGAGTTGCTCATAGAGCGCTTCGCCCATGCCGTGCAGGCGCTGAAATTCGAAGCCGCCGCTGGTCCCGGCAAGCTCCAGCACGGTCGCAACCGTCAGCGCGTTGTGGGTGGCAAATTGCGGGAAGATGCGCGGCCGCAATGCCAGAAGTTTTTTCGCGCAGGCGACGTAGTTCAGATCCGTCATCGGCTTGCGCGTGAACACCGGATAGCCGTCGAGCCCGCGCTCCTGCGCGCGTTTGATTTCGGTGTCCCAATACGCGCCCTTGACCAGCCGCACCATCAGCTTGCGGTCATGGCCGCGCGCCAATGCGTCGACATAATCGATCACCGCGCTGGCGCGCTTCTGATAGGCCTGGATCGCGAGCCCGAATCCGTCCCACCCCTTGAGCGAAGCATCGGCGAGCGTCGCCGCGACCACGTCGAGCGACAGCTCCAGCCGGTCGGCCTCCTCGGCATCGACGGTGAAGTTGAGATCATGGGCCTTGGCGCGCCGGGCCAGATCGAGCAGTTGCGGCACCAGCTCGGCCATCACCCGGGCGTGGCTGATCGCCTCGAAGCGCGGATGCAGCGCCGAGAGCTTGACGGAGATGCCTGGACGGTCGGGCAGGGAATGAGCTCCTGCCGCCTTGCCGATGGTTTCGATCGCGCTGGCATAGGCGTCGTAGTAGCGCTTGGCATCTGCGGCCGTGCGCGCGCCTTCGCCGAGCATGTCGAAGGAATAGCGCGGCTTCTGGCCGGAGCGCGGCCGGGCCCGCTCCAGCGCCTGTTCGATGGTCTCGCCGAGCACGAAATGATTGCCCATCAGCCGCATCGCCTGACGCGTGGCGGTGCGCACCGCCGGTGCGCCCAGCCGCTTGACCAGCCGGCCGATGGTGCCGTCGGGCGTCTCGCCGGGCTGGATCACCCGCGCCGACAGGCCGAGCGCCCAGGCCGAGGCGTTGACCAGGAAGGCGGTGGACTTGGTTTCGTGGTGGATGAAGTCGCCTTCGCCGAGCTTATCCTCGATGAACTGGTCGGCGGTGTGCGCGTCCGGCACGCGCAGCAACGCCTCAGCCAGCACCATCAGCGCCAGCCCTTCCTTGGTCGAGAGCGCGAACTCCCGCAGCATGTCCTCGACCCCGCCGAGGCGGTCGTCGCGTTTGCGGATGGCCTCGATCAGCCGCGTTGCGTTGCGATCGACCCGTGCTTCCTGCGGTGGGCTGAGATGTGCCGCTGGCAAGAGGCGTGCGGCGATCTCGGCATCGTCGAGTGCGTAGGGGGCGGTGAAGGGAGGGGGGATGGTCGGCATGGCGTGTCCTGTGGCTCAGATCCAGGGTAATGCTCGCTTTGCCGTGGTTCGATAGACAAATTAGCTATTTTGGCTTAGAAAATGAAGATGGATGCGAAAGATTCGACGAAAAATGCGGAGCTCGACCGGATCGACCGGAAAATCCTCTCGATTTTGCAGGAGGATGGGCGAATCGCCAACGTCGAACTCGCTGAGCGCATCGGCCTGTCTCCGACCTCGATCGGCGAGCGGCTGAAGCGCTTGCAGCGCGAGGGCTTTGTCGAGGGCTATGGCGCGAGGCTCAATCCGCATCGGCTCGGCCTCGGGCTCCTGGTGTTCGTCGAGGTGTTGCTCGACAAGACCACGCCGGACAATTTCGAACGCTTTGCGCGGGCGGTGAAACTCGCGCCCGAGGTGCTGGAATGTCACATGGTTGCGGGCGGCTTCGACTATCTTGTGAAGGCACGGCTGGCCGACATGGCCGCGTATCGGCGGTTTCTCGGCGAGACCCTGCTGTCGATGCCGGGCGTGCGCGAGACGCGCACCTATGCGGTGATGGAGGAGATCAAGCGCGACGCACCGTTGCCGGTGGGCTGACAAGCGTCGTCGCGATTGTCATTTCTGAGGCGTTGAACAAGCGGTCTTCGCAGGCAAAATAGCTATCCGTGCGCAATCGCAACGTCCGTCGTCGAATGCACTGACCGTCTTCAAAATTTTCTTGGCCCGGCTCCCGGACTAGATCCGGGAGGCAGCAAAGGCTGGCGGGCTTATATTTTGAGGTTTTCTGCGGACGTCTTGCCCCGGTTTGCAATTTCTTCGTATTCCACCGTCTGTCCTTCGTTCAGGGACGACAGACCGGCCTTCTGCACTGCCGAGATATGCACGAACACATCCTTGCCTCCCGACGCAGGCTGGATAAATCCATAACCCTTCGTCGGGTTGAACCACTTGACCGTACCTTTAGCCATCACGCCTTCTCCGCGGGTCTTCCTCCGAGATCTCGAATCGCCAGTCCCCGCCAACCGGCCGGTTCGGTCCTAACAAGATACGCGGAATGTGGCAGGCTTGGTAGCTCAAACCATATCGGCGTTTCGCCGAAAATCGCTCAACTTCGCGGCGTTTTTACCGGTTTTGCCCGTTTCGCGGTCAATCGGCCCGAACGCGCGCCGCGACCTGTCAATAAGTCGCGGCCAGATAGTCGACGATCTTGCCGACGTCGGCATCGTCGATCGACGCGCCGTAGACCTTGATCATCTTGGTCACCTCGGCCTGCCAGAACTCCTTGTTCTTCATCGGCGGCTGTGTGCTGACGTAGTCGGCCGAGTGGCAGGCGCTGCAATTGCCTTGCACGACCGCGAGATTGGGGCCGGGCTTGAAGACGGCGACCTCGTCCGGAAGCTGATAGTTCACGGGCGCCGCGGTCACGGAGCCGAAGCTGGGGGCGAGCGCCATGGAGAGGACGATGGCGAAGAGCGCGATCCGTTGCATGATCATCTCCCTCAGACCACCGTCACGCGAACGGTCTCGACGACATTGCGCAAATAGCCCGCCGGGTTCCAGCGCGGCTGGTCGGGCTGCGTCTCGCCGGAATTGCTGGTGGCGCGTACCTTGAGCTCGTAAGCGCCGGTGGTGAGCTTCACCGGCAGCTGCCATTCGCGGAACGAATATTTGCCAAGATCCTTGCCGAGCTTGGCGTTGGTCCAGGTCTTGCCGCCGTCGATGGACACCGCAACCTCCTTGATGCCCTTGCCGCCGTCGAACGCGATGCCGCGCAGGGTGATGCCGCCCTGCTTCAACTTCGCGCCGTCCGGGACGCTGGTGATGAAGGAGCGGATAGTGAAGCGGTTGATCGGGATGGTCGCCTTCGGCGCGGTGCCGGGCTCGATCGCATTGTTGGGCGTGTCCGGAATGCGATAGGCCGACTTCATCCAGAAGCCGTCATAAATGTTGTCGATGACGGTGATCTCGTTGAGGTGCTTGACCCAGTAGGTCCCGTAATAGCCCGGCACGATCAGGCGCAGCGGAAAGCCGTTGAGGAACGGCAGGTCTTCGCCGTTCATGCCGTAAGCCAGCATCACCTCGCCGTCGGTGGCGTGCCCGAGATCGAGCGCTTTGACGAAGTCGGGCGTCTTGTCGCTGACCGGGCCGTCCATGCCGTTGAAGGTGACCTGCTTGGCGCCGGCCTGCACACCTACCATGGCGAGCACGGTCTTCAGCGGCACGCCGCGCCAGCGCGCATTGCCCATCGCGCCGTTGGCGAGCTGGCCGCCGGCGACGCGCGGCTCGAAGAAGCCGCGGCTGTTGCCGGAGCACTGGTTGACGGCGACGATCTCCGTCGCCTTCATCTTCCTGATGTCCTTCAGCGACAGCTTGAGCGGCTTGTCGACCTTGCCCTTGACCTCGAGCGTGAACTTGTCGGGATCGAGATTGTAGGGCAGGTCGGACAGGTGATAGCGCACGAAGAACGCGTTATTCGCTGTGATCGGTCCGTCGTTGAATACCGCAAACGGCGTCTCGAGCTGCGGCGGCCGGCTGGTCAGGCCGATCATCGGCCGCTTCTGCGGATATTTCACCAGCGGCCGTTCGCCGTTGACGAAGGGCAGGGTGACGGTGTTCGTTGCCAGCGCCTTGGTTGAGTTCAGTGTGGCCGCAATAGCAGCAAGCCCCGCTCCTTTGAGCAGGTCGCGTCTATCAAACATTTGGTCCCCTCCCGGAGCTTTTCGTTGGCCAGCGGTCATCACCGCAAACCCACGCTCATCTGTTGCACTGAAAGCCGTGAAGTCAATTCGTGCTTTCGCAGCAGGCCCATGCCGCTGCGTCGCAGCAACGCGGTGTTACGCCGCGATGAGATGGAGTCGAGTTGTAGCGGCGGCGACGGTGCGCTCCACCTCTCCCGCCTGCGGGAGAGGTCGGCGCGCAGCGCCGGGTGAGGGCTTTCTCTGCTTGGGGATTGTCCCGTTGCGGAGACACCCTCTCCCCAACCCTCTCCCGCAAGCGGGAGAGGGAGCGCACCGCGCGCGTGGCTCGCGCCTCAAGCCGCGACGCGCTCGCTGCCGTCAACCAGCGCGGACAGCTCCCTGGCATCCGCAACGACGCGGACGACCATCGGCTCGTCGCGGCCGCGGATCGCGACCTCCTGCTGCGGCAAGATGTCGTCATGGAGGCCGGAGGTGCGCCGGACCTCGTCGGAGACGATCGCCTCGCAGCCGAGCGTCTTGGTCATGTCCTGGAGACGCGCGGCGACGTTGACGGCATCGCCGAGGGCCGTGAAGACGATGTGATCGCGATAGCCGATGTCGCCGATGATGACCTCGCCGCCGTGGATGCCGATGCCGAAGCGGATCGGCTGGCGCAAATCGTGACTCAGCAATTGATTGAGCTCGTCGATATGCAGGGCGATACCGGCGGCGGCCTTCAGCGCCTGCCGGCAGGCGGCCTGCGGATCGGCGGAAAGGCCGAACAGTGCCAGCATCCCATCGCCGACGAACTGGTTGGGCTGGCCGCCATTCTCGATCACGGCCTGTGACACCGCGCCGAGGAAACGGTTGACGATGAAGACGGTGTCGAACGGCAACCGCTTCTCGGCCAGTTGCGTCGAGCCGCGCATGTCCACGAACAGGCTGACGAGATAGCGCTCCTGGCCGATCCGCGCCGGTGTCGAGGCGGACGCGTTCGCCGATAGCGTCTGTGGCGTGAAGAGCTGGAAGAACGAGAGGTCGCAGGTCGGCCGCAACTGGCAGGCGAGCCTGATCGAGGGGTCGGTGGTGCCGACCCGGGTGAGCACGAAAGCCTCGCGCTGCGACGGCTCGGGCAGGGCGGCATGGTCGCCGATGATGCGGATGCGGCAAGTCGAGCAGCGGGCGCGGCCGCCGCAGACGCTGGCATGCGGCACGCTGTGGCGCAGGCTCGCTTCCAGCACGGAGAGGCCCTTGGGCACGCGCACTGTCTTGCCGTTGCCGTAGGACAGCGCGATCATACCGCCGCGCCGCTCGCGATAGGCCCGCACGCCGCGCGCCGACAGCGCCAGTCCGAGCAGGCCGAGATAGCCGATGGTAAGGCCGCCGGTGATGCGCTCCAGCGTGTCGGCCTCCGCGACTGTGCCGACCTGGCGGCGCGTCAGATTGTGCGTGCGCCATTCGCCGTCGTCGCTTTCGGCCGCGACGCTGCGTCCGCCCTGATAGATGCCAAGCAGCGCCAGCGTCGGGATCAGCACGGCCGCCGCGAGCAGATAAGGTGCGGCGCGCGTGAAGAACGGCTTCAGGCGAAGCCAGAAATAGATTCCGATGCAACCGTGAACCCAGGCGATGACGAGCAGGATCGTCATCTGCCAGAGCCGGCCGGGCGATGCGACGAAGAACAGATAGAGCTCCTGCGGATAGAGCTTGTCGTGCCCAAACAACGTGTGGCCGAGCCGCACGCCGATCACATGCGCCATGACGAGAGCGGGGATGCTCAGCCCCAGCACCAATTGGAGCGGCTCGATCGTCTTCCACCGGAACTGCCGGCGTTGATACAGCGCGTACACGCCGAGCCCCATATGGATCAGCGCGGCGCCGTAGAACATGATCGCAACCGGCAGGAACTGCCAGAACGCGGTGTGATAGTAGACCCCGACCTCCATGGCACCGACCGACACATTGCCGAGCGCGTGGTTGAGGAAATGGCTGACCACATAGGCGAACAGGATGACGCCGCAGACCAGCCGCACCTGCCGTGCGCTGGTGCCGCGAAAAAGTTCGGACAATCGTGAAGCAGCTGTGGCGGCCATGATTTGCTTGTACCAGTTCATGAAGGAGAACAGCCAGCGGAGAGTTAAATTCCGGCGGCGGACGGCCGGTCCCGATCACATGCGCGGCAAGTGGAGGCATACTCCACTGTCGTCCCGGACAAGCGCGCCTCAAGCGCGCGCAGATCCGGGACCCATAGCCCCAGGGAGCGGTTGTGATACAGGCTGATCACTCCGAGTCTTCGCCAAACTCCTCCCTGCGATTATGGGGTCCCGGGATCTGCGCGCCGCTATGGAGCAGCGCTCTGCGCTGCCAGGCGCTCCGCTTGTCCGGGACGACTCGTGGAGAGAGATCGCCCCCTACATTGACTCCCCCTTCCAAGTCGGGGAAAAGCGCGGCCGTGACGACAGCTCCCGACATCTCAGTGCACCCCGACGGCGCCGCGCGCCGGCCTCTCGTCATGGCAGCGCTGATCATCGCCGCGATGACGGTGCTGCGCATCGTTTATGCGTCCGCGCTCGAGCTGCGCACCGACGAGGCCTATTACTGGACCTGGTCGAAGGAGACCGCGCTGAGCTTCCTCGATCATCCCCCGATGATCGCCTGGTTCATCCGCTTCGGCACGGCCATCTTCGGTGACACCACGCTCGGCGTCCGCTTCGGCGGCATTCTTGCGATGCTGGTGACACAGCTCCTGCTCGCCGACATCGTCCGGCGCGTTACCCGTGACGCGCGTGCGGTCGTGCTCGCGGTGTTGATGCCGGAGGCCGTGCTCTATTACGGCCTGCTGATGGCCAAGGTCGCGCCCGACGTCGCCATGATCCCGTTCGCGGTCGCGATGATATGGGCTCTGGTTAGGCTCGCGCAAAGCGGCGACGGCCGCTGGTGGCTCGCGGCCGGTCTGTTCGCCGGCCTGTCGCTGCTGTCGAAATTCACCGCGATCATGTTCGCACCCGCCGTCGCCGTCTTCCTGCTGGTGCCGGACTGGCGATGGCGCTGGCTGCGTAGTCCCTATCCTTATCTCGCGGTAGTCGTCGCCATCGTCGTGTTCTCTCCGGTGCTGATCTGGAACGCACAGTACGATTGGGCTTCGTTCCGCTTCCAGGGCGTGCGCGCCACCGCCAATTACGGCGTCTCGCTCCGCACCATCGGCGACTATATCGGCCTGCAATTCGGGCTAGTCGGCTTTGTCATGTTGCCGGTGGTGCTGTCGGCGCTGGTCATGACGGCGTGGCGCGGCTATCGCACCCGCGAGCCGGTCGCGATCCTGCTGTCGACCGCGGTGCTGGTGCCGTTCATCTATTTCTTCGCGAAATCGCTGACGCTCAGGGTTGGCGACACTTGGCCGATGTTCATGTGGCCGGTCGGCTTTGCTGCTGCCGCCATCAATCTTACAATGATGCCGCGAGAAAATTGGTCGGCGCGGATGATCCGGTCCAGCGTCGCCTGGGCCAATACCGCGGTCGTCTCAGGGCTCGCTTTCGTCGTCATCGTGTTCCTCTATTACGTCGCCGCACCCTGGAATTTTCTCGGCAAGATCGATCCGGTCGGCGCCGAGGCCGGCTACGACAAGGTCGCGGCGCGCGCACAGGCTGCACTCGACGAGGCCGGCGCGACTTGGATCGCGACCACGGACTACCGCACCTATGCCATGATGCGCTGGCTGTTCAGGGGCCGCGTGCCGGTGATCGAGATCAATGAGCGCGGCCGCTTCCAGGATTTTAGCGATCCCGGCACGGACAGGATCAAAGGACGCGCAGGCATCTATGTCGGTCGTGAGCCCGATACTCGTTCACCGCTGTGGGACACGATCGCCGTGAAGCGCGAGCACCTTGGTCAAGTCGAGCGCCGCTGGCGCGGCGTTCTCACGGATACCTATGTGCTGGACAAGCTCACCGGCTGGACCCCGGAGCTGTCGCCGCCAAAGGACTCGCCGCTGTTCCAGTGGCGCGTGCTGGCCTTCTTGTCCCTCTCCCCGCCTGCGGGGAGAGGCGAAGGAACTACGCCTCGTCGTCCTTCTTCCTCAGCAAATCCGTCGCCAGATCCGACAGCTTCGGCGCCGGCAGCGCCGCGAACGGCAGCGGTCTTGTGACGTCGATTGCGGCCAGGCCCAGCCGCGCCGTCAATAATCCGTTGAGCATGCCTTCGCCGAGGCGCTGCGACAGCTTCGCCGCAATGCCGTGGCCGAGCATCTGCTGTACCAGGCTGTCGCTTGCGGCCATGCCGCCAGTGATGGCGAGATTGGCGATGACGTGGCGGAGCAGGCGGATCATGCCGAGCGCGCCGGGGCAGCCACCATAGAGCCGGGCGAGCTGGCGGATCAGGCGCAGCGAGGCGACGAACACGAACAGCACGTCGATCAGCGCGCGGGGCGAAACCGCAGTCACGATCGAGACCCGCTGCGCCGCAACCGACACCAGCCGCCGCGCCTCAATATCCAGCGGCGCCATCAGTTCGCGCTCGGCGAGCCGGACCATGTCGGCACCGTCGATGATCTCGCCGGCGTGACTTTCCAGCGCCGCGCGGGCGCGCGCAAGCTGCGGGTTCTGGTGCGCGATCTTAAGCAGGTCCTGCACGATGGCGCGGCTCTCCTTGCGATCGTCGCTGGCGAGCACCGCGGCGGCGCGCTGATGCAGTTTTTCGATCGTCGCGAGCCGCGCGAGACCAAGCGCCTCGCGCCCGATCACCACCGCAAGCGCAAGCGCGGTGACGAATGCAAGAGAAAGTCCGACGAAGCCGAGGCTCTCGCTGCGCGCAAACAGGTCTTCGATCAGATGAACGACGCCGAGCCCGATCCCGAGCAGCGTCAGCCCGGCAACGCCGGACCAGAACAGCGCACCCCAGGGAAAGCTGCGCCGCGCCGGAAGCGCAGCCTCGATCGGCACGGGCCGCGCCATTGGATCGGACTCCGGCGTGATCTGGATGGTGCCGCGGCCGAGCCGGGCGGTCTCATTGGCCTCGGTGACGACGACGCCGGGATCGTCCAGCCGGAACGTGGCCGGCCGCCGCGGCGGGGATCGGTCGTTCATGACAGCTTGTCTCCGATCAGGAACTGCAAGGCACGGTCGAGGCGGATGTGAGGCAGCGCCGGCTCGTCTGTGCCCTCGCGCTCGAGTATTGGCGGACGGAAGCGCAGGAAGCGGAAATCGCTCTTCTCGGCGGCGGCCGTCGACAGCCCGCGAAAGGTATCCGTGCCGCTGAACAGCGCCTGCGGATCGAGCGGCAGATCGCCCGGAAAGGTCGCCACCTCCGTATTGCCGTCAAAGAACTCGCCGCCGGCGCTTTCGCCCGCGGCCGGTGTCCCCAGGATCGACGGCAATTTATCGCGGCCATGCGCGACCTGCGCCTCCCGCGTCGCGCGCACGGCGGCGAGTGCCACCACGTCTATCTCCGCGCCGGTGTTTTCGGCGCGGGTGACGGCGCAGGTGACCGCGTGGCGCAACACGGCCTCGAGACGGTCGTGGCTGGAATGGTGCAGATGGTCCGCTTTGGTCGCCGCGAACAAGATGCGGTCAATGCGCGGCCGGAACAGATTGGAGAGAAAGGTGCTGCGGCCGATGCGGAAGCAGTCGAGAATACCGGCAAGGGCTGCTTCGAGATCGTGCAGCGCCTCAGGTCCGGAGTTGAATGCGGCGAGCGCATCCGCCAGCACGATCTGCCGATCGAGCCGCGCGAAATGATCGCGGAAGAACGGCCGCACCACGACGTCCTTGTAGGCCTCATAGCGGCGCACCATCATCGCCCACAGCGATCCCTCCGGCGCCTTGCCGTCCAGCGGCACGTCGAGTGGCGCGAAGGTCAGCGCCGGCGAGCCTGCGAGATTGCCGGGCATCAGGAAGCGGCCGGGCGGCAGCAGGCTCATGGCAAAGCGCTCGTCGCGGCAGGCGCGCAAGTAGCCGGTGAAGAGCTTTGCCGCCGTAAGCGTCGCCTGCTCGTCCTCGCGCGCCTCCGGCTTCAAGGCCGCAAGATGCGCGTGCCAGTCGGCGGCAAGATGCACGCGCGGCGTCTCGCGCGAAAGCGCGAGGCTTTCCGCCGACCACTGCTCATAACTCTTTTGCAGCAGCGGCAGGTCGAGCAGCCATTCGCCGGGATAGTCGACGATGTCGAGCGTCAGGGTGCGGTCCGCGCCGTTGTGGCGCTGGTAGTCGATGACGAGCCGCAGCTCGCTGATATCGATGGTCGAATTCGGCCAGCGCCGCTCCTCGATCAGGGCGCGTAGATGGTTCTCGTAGGCGAAGCGCGGCACGGCGTCGTCGGGCTGCGGCGCGAGATGCGCCCGCGCGACCCGGCCCGAGGCGTAGGCCGCGAACACCGGAAACCGGCCGCCGCGCGTCAGCCCATGGATCAGCGCGGTGATGAACACGGTCTTGCCGGCCCGGGACAGGCCGGTGACGCCGAGCCGCACCGTCGGGTTGAACAGATGCTCGCCATAGTCGATCAGCGCCCGGGCCGACAGGCGCGCCTCCTCGACCATATCCTGGAAACTGAATGCCATATGAACGTGAGAGGTCTCGGGGCGGGCAAATAGCCAAAACGGACTAGAGTCACAAAAGTGGCAACTGCCTGACGAAAATCAAGCTTCATACTTCCACCGTCTTCCTAGGTGAAGCAGCCTTGAACGCCGCGTTAACTGCCAAAGACCAATATCGGACACCTATTGCGCCCCGGATCGCTATGCCTGTCTTCACGCTGAAACAGCTCGCCTCGACCTCCGTCCATGCCGCCGCCGATGCGTTCCGCTGGAACTACGATCGCGCCGAGATGATCGCCGACGGCATCATCCATGGAATCGGCGTGTTGTCCGGTATTATCGCCGCAACCGTTCTGGTGGTGCTCGCAGCGGTCTATGCCGACGCAGTCAACATCGTCGGTGTCTCGATCTATGTCGCCGGCCTGCTCTCGATGCTGGTGCTGTCGGCGACCTATAATCTCTGGCCGGTCTCGCCAGCCAAATGGCTGCTGCGGCGCTTTGACCATTCCGCGATCTACCTCCTGATCGCTGCCACCTACACGCCGTTCATCCTGGAGCTGAAGGACAGCGTGTTCGCGCTGGCGCTGCTCATCTGTGTCTGGTGTGTCGCGATCCTGGGCATCGTGCTCAAGCTTCGCTATCCCGGCCGGTTCGACCGCGTCGCGGTCGGCATCTACCTCGCCATGGGCTGGAGCGGCATGATGCTCTACGATGCTGTGGTCAAGGCGCTGCCCGCGGTGGTGCTGGGCTTCGTGGTCGCGGGCGGCGTGCTCTACTCGTTTGGCGTGATCTTCCATGCCTGGCGGCGCCTGCGCTTTCAGAATGCGATCTGGCACGGCTTTGTCTTGGCCGGGGCGGCGTGCCATTATACCGCGGTGCTCGACCTCGTGTTGAGCTGAGAACAAGCGGACCAGGAGGAGACGTCGCATGCAGGTGACCGGCAAGGTCGTGGTTGTCACCGGCGGCGCCAATGGCATCGGCAAGGCGCTGTGCGAGGCTTTTCATGAAGCCGGCGCGGCCAAGGTCGTGGTCGCGGACATGGAGGCCGCTGGCGCCAGGGCGGTCGCTGCCATGGTGGACGGTGCCGCGTTCAAATGCGACGTCGCGCAGGAAAAGGACATTTCTCACGTCATCGAGGAGACCGAGCGGCAGTTCGGACCGATCGACCTGTTCTGCTCCAATGCCGGCATCGGCGGCGGCTTCGATCCGATGTCGGAAAATGCCGGCGGCTCTTCGGATGAGCCGTGGCAGCGCAGCTGGGCGATCCACGTCATGGCCCATGTCTATGCGGCGCGGCATCTCATCCCGCGAATGAAAGCGCGCGGCGGCGGCTATTTCCTCAACACGATCTCGGCGGCGGGCCTGTTGTCGCAGGTCGGCAGCCCCGCTTATTCGACGACCAAGCACGCGGCGGTCGGCTTTGCCGAAAATCTTGCGATCTCGCATAAGGCGCACAACATCCGCGTCTCGATTCTCTGCCCGCAAGGCGTCGACACCAACATGCTGCGCTCGATCCCCAAGGGCCCGCAATCCGGTGACGGCGACCTTGCGCCCGAGCAGGTCGCGAAAGACGTGCTCGCCGGCCTCGATCAGGAGACGTTCTTGATCCTGCCGCATCCGCAGGTGCTCGGCTACATGCGCAAGAAGGCCGAAAATTACGACCGCTGGATCGGCGGCATGGCCAAGATCCAGGCCAGGATGCGGGACGAGTTCGCTACGTAGGGAGGTGCGCGCCGCACCCTCGATATGTAGCCCGGATTGCGCGAAGCGCAATCCGGGCTACGGACCTCACGCCGCCGATTGCGCTTCGTTCTCCACCCGGCTCTGCCGCAGTGCCCGGGCATAGAGCATCATCCCCTCGCGCACGGTGTGCTGCTCGGCTTCCGTCAGCGCGGCCAGCGCGCCGCTCACCTGCTGCCGTCCGAATCCATGCAGCGCCTCCAGCGTGCGTCGTCCCTTCGCCGTCAGCGACAGGCGTTTGCTGCGCGCATCATCCGCGTCCGGTGTCTCCCGCAATTCGCCGAAGTCGATCAGCTTGCGCACCAGGCGGCTGACGCTCGACTTCTCCAGGCGCAGGAAGTCGCCAAGTTCGCCTGAGGTCAGCGGACCGCGAACGCCGATCTCCAGAACGGCATGCACGGCCGAGGGCGGGTAGTCCGTCGCGGCCACCGTCGCGTCCATGAAGCCGAGCTCGCGCACCATCAGGCGCGAGGCGGCGCGGATGTCGTCGATCAGCGAAAGCTCGGCCACCTTGACTCTCCGCACATAGTTGTATCATACAACTATATGCGCGCAACGGTGCGCGCAAGCGATTTGGAGTGGCCCATGAGTGGAACTTTGCCGGCCGGGATGCGGATGACAGGCAAGGTCTGTCTGGTCACGGGCGGCGGCAGCGGCATCGGCCGCGCGACGGCACTGCGCATGGCGTCAGAAGGCGCAGACACGATCATCGTTGCGGGCCGGCGCGAGGCCGAGCTCGAGGCTGCCGCCGCCGCGTGCCGGGAGCTCGGTGCGGACGCGATCTCGCTTAAGTCCGACATCACGCGAGAGGACGACGTCGCGCACCTGGTCCGCACGGCAGTCGAGCGCTGCGGCCGGCTCGACGTCGCCTTCAACAATGCCGGCTTTCAGGAACGCCGCGCGCCGCTGGAAATGCAGGGCATGGACATCTACGACAGCGTATTCGACACCAATGTCCGCGCGCTGTTTTTGTGCCTGCGCCATCAACTGCCGGCGATGCTGGTGCAGGGGCGCGGCTGCATCGTCGTCAACGCCTCCGTCAGCGGCGTGCGCAATCCCAATCCCGGCTTCTCGCTCTACTCGGCCTCGAAGGCGGCCGCGATCTCGCTGACGCGTTCAGCGGCGATGGAAAACGCTCCGCGCGGCATCCGCATCAACGCCATCGCCCCCGGCCGCGTCGTCACCGACATGATGCTCCGCGCCGGCGTCGGCGACGTAGCGACCGTGGCCGCAGGCCTGCCGCTGCGACGGATGGGAACGCCCGAGGAAGTGGCCGAGGCCGTGGTGTGGCTGTCGTCCGATGCGTCGTCATACGTCGTCGGTCACGTGCTTGCGGCGGACGGTGGATTTCTGGCATCGTAGTTCGGGCGGTCTTGCCAAAATCTCGTTGTCGTCCTGGCGAAAGCCGGGACCCATTACCCCAGGGAGCAGTTGTGTCGCGAGATCGGGTCAACCAATCTTCGCCAAACATCCTGCTGTGGAAATGGGTCCTGGCTTTCGCCAGGACGACATTGTGGATGCGTAGCGCGCCCCTAATGCTTCAGCCCGTACAACACCGGCACCGCCGAATCCACGACCACCTCGACCAGGCTCGTGCCTTCGAACGCCATCGCGCGCTGTAACGCGCCGTTCAGCTCCGCCGCCTTGCTCACCCGCACCGCATCGCACCCCATGCCCTCGGCGAGCCTGACGAAATCGATTCCCGGCAGCTCCAGCCCCGGTACGTTCCTCACTTGCATCACCTGGCTGAACGAACGCATCGCGCCATAGCCGGAATTGTTGATGACGACGATCGTGAGCGGCAGCTTTCGCTGCGTGGCGGTCCACAGCGCCTGGATCGAATACATCGCAGAGCCGTCGCCGATCAGGCACACCGTACGCTGTTTCGGCTTGCCGAGCGCCATGCCGACCGCCGCGGGCAGCGAGTAACCGAGGCCGCCGCTCGACATCGTGTAAAAGCTGTCTTGGCCGCGCATCGGCATGAACTTTTGCATCGCCGGCCGGTGCGAAGGCACTTCCTCGACCAGCGCGGCCTCGTCTGGCATCGCCTGCGACAGCGAATTCATCAAGAACTCGACCGGCAGCGGATCGGCGGCCTGCGGCGCCGGTGGCAGTGTCCGGCCCTTTGGCGCCGCGCGCTTGGTCTGCGGCAGGAGGTCGAGCAGCATGGTCAGCGCCGGCTTCATCGTCGCGATGATGCTGGTGCCGGCCGGCGTCACGGCCGCGGCGTCGGGATCATCGGTGATTTGAAAAATCGTCGCGCTGCCGTCGAAGATCGCGGCGTGCCCCTCGACATGGAACGTGAACACCGGCGCGCCGATCACGACGACGAGATCATGCTCGCGCAGCGCGTCCGACAGTTGCGCCGGCGAGGCGTGCAGGAAGCCTGTGAACTGCGGATGCCGCTCCGGGAACGAGCATCGCGCCGAGAACGGACTGACCCAGACGCTCGCCTTGACCTTCTCGGCGACCCGCACCATCAGGTCGACCGCGCCGGCACGGTCAACGCCGGGGCCGACCACAAGGGCAGGGTGCTTGCTCGAGGTCAGCGCCGCGACCAGCGCCTTTATCGCCTCCGGCTCCGGCCCGATCTCGCGGCTGACCTTGCGGGCATCGACAGGCGTCGTGGCATGCGCCCAATCGTCGATCGGGATCGACACGAAGGTCGGCCCACACGGCGGCTGCATCGCGGTGTAATAAGCGCGCGCGATCGCGGCCGGCACATCTTCGGGCCGTGCCGGCTCGACGCTGTATTTGACGTAGGGCCGCGGGAATTCCGAGGCGCGCTCGGCGTAGAGAAACGCCTGCAACGGCAGGATCGAGCGCGCCTGCTGGCCCGCGGTGATCACCAGCGGCGTCTGGTTGCGATGCGCAGTGTAGATGTTGCCGAGTGCATTGCCGACGCCGGCCGCCGAATGCAGATTGACGAAGCCGGCATTGCGCGTCGCCTGCGCGTAACCGTCGGCCATGCCGACCGCAGAGGCTTCCTGGAGCGCCAGCACGTAGTCGATGTCATCAGGCCAGTCGCTCAGGAACGGCAGCTCGGTCGAGCCGGGATTGCCGAATACTTTTTTGATGCCGAAGGCGCGCAGCAGGTCGAGAGTAGCCTGCTTGACGGTGACGGATTTGCTGGCGGGTTTGCCGTTTTTTGGCATTGTTTCAGTCCCTTTCTGTTTGTCGACCCTGTCCGCCCCACCCGTCATTGCGAGCGCAGCGAAGCAATCCAGACTGTTAGTTCCTCATCCTGAGGAGCGCGTCTTCGCGCGTCTCGAAGGATGAAGGCCCGGCTGGTGGCCTCGCCCTTCGAGACGCGCGCGAAGAGGCGCGCTCCTCAGGGTGAGGGTCTACAATCTATCGCCACACCGCCGTGCCCTTCATCGTCGGCTGGCCCTCGGCGTTCGCGGTCCACAGCTCCATGCTCTCGCCGCTCTCATTGGCGTTGATGGAAAACTCCGTGCCCTCGAACAGCGGCTGCAGGCCGCGATAGGTGAACTTCCTTGGCGGCTTGCCGGCGCGCAGCTTCGCCGCCATCTCGACGATGAGGGCGGCCTGCAACGGTCCGTGGAAGATCAGGCCCGGATAGCCCTCGACCTTGGTGACGTAGTCGCGGTCGTAATGGATGCGATGGCCGTTGAAGGTCAGGGCGGAATAGCGGAACAGCAGCACGGGATCGGAGACATGCGTCTCGCGATGCTGCGCATGCGGCGGCGCTGCGGCCCTCACAGGTGCGGCCTGCGTGCTCGTCATCTCGCGATAGACGATATCCTGCCGCTCGCGGATGGCAACGCCGCGCGGCGACGAGATGCTGTGCTCGACCGAGACAAAGCACAGCGTGCCGGTCGAGCCGGTCTTCACCTGCACATCGGCAATGCGCGAGGTCCGCGTCGACTCGTCGCCGACCCGAAGTGGCTGCAAAAACTCGATCTCGCCGCCGGCCCACATCCGGCGCGGTAGCGGCACCGGCGGCAGGAAGCCGCCGCGGGTCGGGTGGCCGTCGGGGCCGAGCATCGACATCGGAAATACCGGCTGCGCCAGGCACCAGTGCACGGTGAGCGGCGCGGCATCGCCGCTCCTGGGCTCGCCGATTTCCTGAAACAGCGTCGCGCGCAAACCCCTGACGAGCTGCGCGGTGACGATGTCGGTGGCTTCCTGGGAGCGGCCGATCCATTGCCGCAAATGATCGATGTCGAGCTTCTCGGTCATGACGCCTCGCTCTTGTTACGTCTTCGACTTACTTCTTTGAGTTGGGCCGCTCGCCGATACCGGGCACGGCGCCATAGACGCGGGATTCGCCGACGATGATCGGCGCCGGCGCGGGATAGCTGACGCGCCCCTGCGGCGTGTCGACTTCAATGCGCCTCAAATGTGGATGCGTCACCAGGTCGGCCATGGTGTTGACCTCCGCAAACGCAATGTCGGCGTCCGACAGACGCTTGAGCAACTCGTCGCGCGTCATTTTCGCAAAACTGTCGGCGACCGTCTTGTCGGTGAAGTCGCGGTTGCGCACGCGCTCGACCATGTTGGCGACGCGCGGATCGCTCGGCAGGTTCGGCTGGTCAAGAACTTCGGCGCAAAGCGTCTTCCACTCGCGCTCGCTCTGGATCGAGATCAGAATATCCTTGCCGTCGCTGGAGGTGAACACGCCATAGGGCGCGATCGAGGGATGGCGCAGGCCCATGCGCTTCGGCGGATTGCCGGCCTCGGCATTGAGCAGCGGCACGGTCAGCCAGTCCGCCATCACGTCGAACATCGAGATGCGGATGTCGGCGCCCTTGCCGGTGCGCCCCCGCGCGATCAGCGCCTCCAGGATCGCCGCATGCGCGGTCGCCCCGGTCGCGACGTCGACGATGGACATGCCGACGCGCGAGGCGCCGTCGGGATTGCCGGTGATCGAGGCCAGCCCGCTCTCGGCCTGGATCAAGAGATCGTAAGCCTTGCGGTGCGCGTAGGGGCCCTCGTCGCCATAGCCGGTGATGGTGCAGGAGATCAGCTTCGGATAATCGTGCAGCAGTCGCTCGCGCGAAAACCCGAGCTTGTCCATCGAGCCCGGCTTGAGATTCTGCACCAGCACGTCGGCGCTCGCGATCAGTCTCTCCAGCTCGGCGCGGCCTTCCCTAGTGGCGAGATCGGCCACGGCCGACTGCTTGCCGCGGTTGAGCCAGACGAAATAGCTGCTCTGCCCCTTGGCCGCAGCGTCATAGCCGCGGGCGAAATCGCCTTCCGGCCGCTCGATCTTGATGACTTCCGCGCCGGCATCCGCCAGCCGCGACGAGCAGAACGGTGCGGCGACCGCCTGCTCGACCGCAATCACCCTGATTCCGTCAAGTGCTCCCATGGCACGATCTCAGTAGGAGCGGGGCATGCCGAGCACGTGCTCGGCGATGAAAGACAGCACGAGGTTGGTCGAGATCGGCGCCACCTGGTAGAGCCGCGTCTCGCGGAATTTGCGCTCGACGTCATATTCCTCGGCGAAGCCGAAGCCGCCATGGGTCTGGACGCAGGCGTTCGCCGCCTCCCAGGATGCATCCGCCGCCAGCATTTTCGCCATATTGGCTTCCGCACCGCAGTCGAGGCCGGCCTCGTATTTGCGCGTTGCCTCCTTCACCATCAATTCAGCCGCACGCATTGCGGCATAGGCTTTGGCAATCGGGAACTGAATGCCCTGGTTCTGGCCGATCGGCCGGCCGAACACCGCGCGCTCCTTGGCGTAGTTCGTGGCCTTGGCGATGAACCATTTGGCGTCGCCGACGCATTCCGCCGCGATCAGGATGCGCTCGGCATTCATACCCGAGAGGATGTAGCGAAAACCCTTGCCTTCCTCGCCGATCAGGTTCTCGGCGGGCACCTTCATGTCGGTGAAGAACACTTCGGTGGTGGCATGATTCATCATGGTGCGGATCGGACGGATCTCCAGGCCCTTGTCCTTGGCCTCGCGCATGTCGACGATGAACACGGAGAGCCCGTCGGTGCGTTTCTTGACCTCATCCTTCGGCGTGGTTCGCGCCAGCAGGAGCATAAGATCGGAATGCTCGGCACGGCTGGTCCAGATCTTCTGGCCGTTGACGATATAGCCGGCGTTGCCGTCCTTGCGCGCAAATGTCTTCAGCGAGGTGGTGTCGGTGCCGCTGGTCGGCTCGGTGACGCCGAAGGCTTGCAAGCGCAATTCGCCGCTCGCGACTTTTGGCAGATACTTCGCCTTCTGCTCGTCGCTGCCGTGCCGCAGCACCGTGCCCATCGTGTACATCTGGGCATGACAGCCGCCGCCATTGCATCCCGCACGCTGGATCTCCTCGAGGATCGCAGCCGCCGCCGAGAGTTTCAGGCCTGCGCCGCCATATTCCTCGGGGATCAACACCGAGAGATAGCCAGCCTGGGTCAGCGCATCGACGAAGGCCTTCGGGTAAGCCATCTCGCGATCGAGCTTGCGCCAGTATTCGCCGGGAAACTGCGCGCAGAGCTTTGCGACGGCTTCGCGGATCTCGGCGTGATCTTCGGTGTGGTGCTGTTCGCTCATGGCGTTTCCCGTTGGGTGGGGCGGTTAAGATAACGCCGGCCAATCCCCCGGCGTTGTGAAAGCAACGCCAGCCCCCTATGCTCATTTGCTATAGCGTATGGAGTAGCCTTCCAGGATTGGCAAGCATGGATTTCCGGCAGCTCAGGACCTTCAGTTGCGTGGCGGAGCTCGGCAGCCTCTCCAAGGCGTCCGATACGTTGCGCGTGGCGCAGCCGGCGCTCAGCCGCCAGATCAAGCTTTTGGAACACGAGTTGCGCGTCGAGCTGTTCACGCGCAACGGACGCGGCATGGTGCTGACCGACGCAGGTCACCTCCTGCTCGCACGCACCTCCGGCATCGTGCGCCAGATCGACCAGATCCGCGACGACATCCAGTCGGCCAAGGGGCCGCCGTCGGGCCGGGTCGTGCTCGGCCTGGTTCCGACCGTGAGCTGCGTGTTGTCGGCGCGCTTCGCGCGGCGCTGCGTCGAGAAATTTCCCGGGATCTCGCTGCGCATCGTCGAGAGCTACAGCGGCCATCTCGTCGAATGGCTGCATCGTGGCGAGATGGATCTCGCCATCCTCTACGGCCGCTCGGCGGATCTGCATCTCAACGTGCAGAGTCTTGGCCGCGACAACATCGTCGCGGTCGGCCCGCGCGGCTGCGGGCTGGCGCGCAAGAAGAGCGTCGAGATCGGCTGGCTGCTGCGGCAGCGGCTGGTCTTGCCCAGTCATTCTCACGGCCTCCGCGCGCTGATCGAGCATGCGGCGGCCCAGCGCAAGATCAAGCTCAACGTCCAGCTCGAAGCGGATTCCTTCCGTGTGCTCACCGGTCTGGTCGAGGAGGGTCTCGGCTTCGCGCTGCTGCCGCCGTCGTCCGTGCACGGCGAGGTCGCGGAGGGGCGGCTGGAAACCGCTGTCGTCTCGAAGCCGATGACGCGCGAGCTCATTTTCGCTTCTCCGATCGACCGCCCGGCCTCGACGGCCTCGCTCGCCATCACCGCTCTCCTGCGCGACGAGGTCGCCGCCTGCCGCAAGGAAGGCCTGTGGGAGATCAGGCTTGCGTGAGCGGTCAGCGTTGAATTGTCGTGAGGATTTAGGGCGCAATCCCGCGGCCGGCCCTTCGCATCTGGCGCGACCTGTCATGCCGAAATTGTATAACTGGGCTAAGCTCAATGCGAGTTTGACGCGCAAATGCATCCAAAACCTCGTCATTGCGAGCGCAGCGAAGCCATCCAGGAATTCCTCCGTGGTGACAGTCTGGATTGCTTCGCTGCGATCGCAATGACGGAGAATGCTGCAGCGGCGCTCGCATCAACTCGCACCTCGATCACGCAGCCACTGCGTCTCACCGGCGCTACAGTGGCGGCGCAGCCGTCACCCTGGTATCCGCACCGGCAGCGACTCATATCCCTTGATGAAGCTGGAATAGATCCGCTTCGGCTCGCCCACCACCTCGATGCGGTCGAAGCGCTTGAGCATCTCCTCCCAGACGATCTTGAGCTGCAGCTCGGCGAGGCGCATGCCGACGCAGCGGTGGATGCCGAAGCCGAAGGAAAGATGCGTGCGCGGCCGCGGCCGGTCGATGATGAACTCCTCGGGGCGGTCGATGACCTCTTCGTCGCGGTTGCCCGAGACGTACCACATCACCACGCGGTCGCCCTTCTTGATGGCCTTGCCGCCGATCTCGGTGTCCTGGAGCGCGGTGCGGCGCATATGGGCGAGCGGCGTCTGCCAGCGGATAACTTCCGGCACCATGGTGTCGATCAGCGCCGGATTAGCCCGCAGCTTGTCGTACTGCTCGGGGTTCTCGTTCAGCGCCAGCACCGAGCCGGTCATGGTGTTGCGGGTGGTGTCGTTGCCGCCGACGATGAGCAGGATGATGTTGCCCATGAGATTATCGGGATCCATGAACCGCGTCGCATCGTTATGGGCCATCAGCGACAGCAAATCGTTGCGCGGCTCGGAATTGACGCGCTCGTTCCACAGCTTGGACATATAGGCGTAGCACTCGTCCATCTCGCGGCGTCGCTCTTCGGCGGAGGCAACGATGCCGCTCTTGGGCAGCGCGGTGGAGACATCCGACCAGCGCGTCAGCTTGCGCCGCTCCTCCCAGGGGAAATCGAACAGGGTGGCGAGCATTTGCGTCGTCAGCTCGATCGAGACCCGCTCGACGAAGTTGAAGGTCTCGTTGCGCGGCAGATTGTCGAGCACGGTCTGTGAACGCTGGCGGATGAGCTTGGCGAGTTCGTCCAGATGCGTCGGCGTGAACATCGGCGAGACCGTCTTGCGCTGCGCCGAATGACGCGGCTGGTCCATGGCGATGAAGCTCGGCCAATCATAACCTTCCGGCACGTCGCGGATCGAGATGCCGCCGAGCGTCGAGTCCGAGGAGAACAGGCCGTGATTGGTGTCGACATGCATGATGTCATTGTATTTCACCACCGACCAGTACGGCTCGATCGGCGCGTTGGTGCAGTAATGCACCGGCTCTTCCTTGCGCAGCCGCTCGAACCACGGCCACAGCGTGTCGTCCTGGAACAGCCTGGGCGCGCCGGGATGGAACTGCGCCAGCGGCGTTGCATAAGCCTCCTCGCGCGCCCTGCGCATGCGTTCAGCCTTGTCCACTTTAACCGGAGTCTGGATATTCATTGCTGATCGCTCCAGTGTTTAAGTCGAGCCGCCGAATGCAGTTCACCTCTCCCTGCAAGCGGGGCGAGGGAGAGAGGCACCGGTCTACATCTTAGCACGCATCACGCCGCAATCTGCACCGGCAGCGTCTCCAGACCCTTCACGAAGCTCGAATAGACCCGCTGGGGTTCGCCGACTACATCAATATGATCGAAACGCTTGAGAATCTCTTCCCAAATAATCTTGAGCTGGAGTTCAGCAAGCCGCAAGCCGACGCAGCGGTGGATGCCGAAGCCGAAGGAGAGATGCGTGCGTGGGCGGGCGCGGTCGATGATGAAATCGTAGGGCTTTTCGATCGCCGCTTCGTCGCGGTTGCCCGAGACGTACCACATCACAACCTTGTCACCTTTCTTGATCTGCTTGCCTCGGAACTCGAAATCGGCGAGCGCGGTGCGGCGCATATGCGCCAGCGGGGTCTGCCAGCGGATCACCTCCGGCACGAAACTATCGAGCAAAGCCGGATTTGCGCGCAGCTTGCGATACTGCTCCGGATGCTGGCTCAGTGCGTAGATCGAGCCGGACATGGTGTTGCGGGTGGTGTCGTTACCGCCGACGATCAGCAGGATGAGATTGCCGAGGAAGTTCTTGGCATCCATGTGACGCGTTGCGTCGCTGTGCGCCATCATCGAGAGCAGGTCGCTCTTCGGCGGCTGCTCGATGCGCTCCTTCCACAGCCGCGCGAAATAACCGGCGCATTCCGCAAGCTCGGCCATCCGCTCGTCCTCGGTGGCGACAAGGCCGTCGGGGCCGGGAATGGTGGTGGCGATATCCGACCAGCGCGTCAGCTTGCGGCGCTCCTCCCAGGGGAAGTCGAACAGCACCGCGAGCATCTGCGTGGTGAGCTCGATCGAGACCCGGTCGACCCAGTCGAACACCTCGCCGCGCGGCAGATTGTCGAGGCACTCGGCCGAGCGCTCGCGGATGCTGAGCGCGAGATTGTCCAGATGCGTCGGCGTGAACATCGGCGCCACGGTCTTGCGCTGCGCCGCGTGGCGCGGCGGGTCCATCGAGATGAAGCTTTCGCGGCGCAGGTCGGGATCGATGTCGCGGATGGTGATGCCGCCGAGCGCGGAGGCCGAGGAGAACACTGAATGATTGGTCTCGATCTCCATGATGTCGTTGTAGCGCGTCACCGACCAGTACGGCCCGAACATCGAGTCCTTACAATAGTGCACGGGATCTTCGCGGCGCAGGCGATCGAAATAGGGCCAGAACGTATCGGTCCTGAACAATTCGGGGTCGCCGGGATCGAACTGTTCAAGGGGTAGCGACGTGGCGCGCGCACGCAATGCGTCGAGCTTTGCCGTGCTCTCGATGGTCCCGTGCATGACCGTTCTCCCTGATGTGAACCGCGCGTTCTCGTTGAATTCTGCGCTGCGGTATTTAGGTTGCAATTACAGCCGGTTGTCTGCGTCGGAGCAAGGGAGAAGTTTTGCCGCATGGCTCGGCTGTCGCCCGGATGGAGCGTAAGCGTAATCCGGGAATCGTGACGTTGAGGTGGTCCCGGATTTCGCTGTGTGCCCCGAAGGGCGCGTGTCACCAGTGGAGGAGGAATCCACCCGGATAATTGTCGATAAGTCTGGTAGCTGACGAGCAGGTTGGTTGGGTAACCGGCTGATCTGAAGCCTTGTGACAAAGGTCGCCTTGGGCGGCT
>NZ_JADPKQ010000062.1:0-26488 GCF_023074015.1 Bradyrhizobium sp. 142 | reverse complement strand
GCCCTTTTCTGTGTCTCGACAACCAGAAAGTATCCGGTTCACGCTGGATTTGCCGGGCATGCGCTGCGGCATAGTGAATCATTCCCGGGACAGCCCTGCCGCAAGCGGGAGAGGGAGCCCGGGGCCGATGTCGCCGCATCGTGTACTCCATATGCGATTGTCCTGCCTCTCCCGGTGATGACGATGACCCGCGGACTCCTGATTTCGGTCGGCCAGCACTCCGATAGGGGTCGCAAGCCTATCAACCAGGATTTTCACGGCGTCCTGATTCCGGAAGAGCCTCAGCTCAGCCTCAAGGGTATTGCGGCCGTTCTGGCCGACGGGATCTCGAGCAGCACGGTGAGCCAGATCGCCAGCGAGTCGGCGGTCAAGAGCTTCCTGATGGACTATTACTGCACGTCGGAAACCTGGACGGTGAAGACGTCCGCGCGCCGCGTACTGGATGCAACCAATTCCTGGCTCCACGCGCAGACGCGCAAGAGCCAATATGCCTATGACCGCGACAAGGGCTACGTCTGCACCCTCAGCGCCATGGTCATCAAGGCGACCACCGCGCATATCTTCCATGTCGGCGACTGCCGCATCTACCGCGTGGCCGGCAAGGCGCTCGAGCAGTTGACCGACGATCACCGGATCATCGTATCGTCGGAGCAGACCTATCTCGGCCGTGCGCTCGGCATCAACCCGCAGCTCGAGATCGACTACCAGGCTTTCGAGATCGAGGCCGGCGACACCTTTATCCTGGCAACGGACGGTGCCTACGAATTCGTCGATCAGCGTTTCATCACGAGCGCGCTCAGCGAGCATGCAAGCGAGCTCGACGGGGCGGCGAAGGCGATCGTCGACGAAGCATATCGGCGCGGCAGCGACGACAACATCACCGTCCAGATCCTCCGCATCGATGCGGTGCCGCAGCGCGACCCAACCGGCATATTCAACCAGACCTCCGAACTGCCGCTTCCTCCACTGCCCGAGCCGCGGGCGATGTTCGACGGCTACCGGATCGTCCGGGAGATCCACGGCAGCAGCCGCAGTCATATCTATCTTGCCGTCGATGCGGAGACCGACGCGCCGGTCGCGCTCAAGCTGCCGTCGATCGACCTGCGCGACAATGCCGCGTATCGCAAGCGCTTCCTGATGGAGGAATGGATCGCGCGCCGGATCGACAGCCCGCACGTGCTGAAGCCGCTGTCACAGTCGAGACGGCGCAGCTACCTCTACGTCGCGACCGAATTCATCGAAGGGCAGACCCTGAAGCAGTGGATGACCGACAATCCGCGCCCCGATCTCGAAACCGTCCGCGGCCTGATCGAGCAGATCGCCGCGGGCTTGCGCGCCTTCCACCGCATGGAGATGCTGCACCAGGATCTCAGGCCCGATAACATCCTGATCGACAAGACGGGCACCGCGAAGATCATCGACTTCGGATCGGTCAGGGTGGCAGGCGTCACCGAGGTGGCGCCGCTAGGTGAGGCCGACGAAATTTTGGGCACGGTCCAATACACGGCGCCTGAATATTTTCTCGGCGAAGGCGGCTCGCCGCGCTCCGACATGTTTTCGCTGGCCGTGATCTGCTACCAGATGCTCACGGGAAAGCTTCCCTACGGCAGCCAAATCGCCAGGATCCGGCGCAAGGCGGACGTGCGGAGGCTCCAGTATCGCCCAGCCGGCGACGACCGCAACGTGCCTGCGTGGGTCGATGGCGCACTCAGGCGCGCTCTGCATCCGGATCACTACAAGCGGCACGAGGATCTGTCCGAATTCGTCTTCGAGCTGCGCTCGCCTAATCCGGCCTATCTCGACACGCGGATTACGCCGCTCTTGGAGCGCAACCCGCTGATGTTCTGGAAGCTGACCTCGGCGGCGCTCGCCTGCGCAGTCGTCGTCCTGCTCGCACTGCTGCATGCGCGTTAGGCATATCAGGTCATCATCCTGGGGCGCAGAGCGAACCCCAATGCGCGATTGCACATTGGGGGATCCATTGGGCCGCAGTGACTGTTGAGACATGGATTGCGGGCTCGCGACGTTGTCGCGCCCCGGAATGACGGAGCAAAATAACAATAAGGGAGACGCATCATGAGCAACGGCATGGTTGTCGCCGTTCATCCCTGTTCGGCCTGCTCCTCCCGTGCCGTCAGGCCGAGCCGGCGATCTCTGCCGCGAAACCGCGATAGGAGCGCAAGGGACGGCCGAGCAGCGCAGTCAGGCGCGCCACGTCGCCGGCCTCGGGGATCATGCCCTCGCTGAGGAAACGCTCGCTCATCAGGCGCATGTCGTAAGCCATCCAGCTCGGCATGAACTGCCTGAGGTTCTGCTCGAACCTGCCGGTGTCGTCGCCGCCATAGGCGATCGTGCGGCCCAGCACCGCCGTCCAGATCGCGGCGACGTCCGAACCGGCCAGCGTAGCCGGACCGACGAGATTGATCCGCTCGAGCGGGAGCGACCCGGTGGCCTGCTCGCGGCGGATGAGCTCGATCGCCGCGATCTCGCCGATGTCGCGTGCGTCGATCATGGCGAGACCCTTGCTGCCGATCGGCATCGGGTAGACACCGTGTCCGAGCACGACATCCTTGATCGTGAGATCGTTGTTCATGAAATAGGCGGGCCGCAGGATAGTGGCGTTGAAGCCCATCCGCTCGATCATCCGCTCGACGCCGAACTTGCCCGCGAAGTGCGGCACGTTCACGTAGACATCGCTGTGGATCACCGACAGGTAGACGATCCGTTCGATGCCGGCCTCGCGGGCGAGATTGAGCGCAATCAGTGCCTGTGTGAATTCATCGGGTACGACAGCGTTGAGCAGGAACAGGGTGGAGACACCTGAGAACGCGCCGCGCAGAGATTCGACGTCGAGCAAATCACCCTGCGCGACGGTGACGCCCGCCGGAAAGTTGGCCTTGGCGGGGTCGCGGACGAGCGCGCGCACATCGGCGCCGCGCCGGGCGAGTTGTTCGATAACTTGGCGGCCGACTGTGCCGGTCGCTCCGGTAACGAGGATGGTCATGGGGATCACTCCGGTTTGGGTCAAAAAGACACCCCGAAATTAGTGATCCACATCCGGACCTATAGACGGTATATCTGGACATACCGTCTCATAGGTGGAACGAATGGACCTCCTTGCCCTTGCTGACTTCAATCTCGTCGCCCGGCACGGCGGGTTTGGACGGGCCGCGCGCGTCACCGGACGCCCGAAAGCAACCCTGTCCCGCCGGGTGGCGGAGCTCGAGAGCAGCCTCGACTTGCGCCTGTTCGAACGCGGAGCGCGCGCCTTGAAGCTCACGCAGGAAGGACGGGCGCTTTACGAGCGGACGGGCGCGCTGCTGACCGAGCTCGACGAGACCGCGGCAGCGATCGCTTCGGGTGGGGACAGCCCGCGCGGCAGCTTGCGGATCAGCGCGCCTTTGCTGTTCTCGCAGACTGCAATGGGTAAGCTCGCGGCCGGATTCGCACTCAGATATCCGGAGGTCCGGCTTGAGGTCACGACGGAAGATCGCTCCGTCGACATGGTGGAGGAAGGGTATGATTTGGTGATCCGCGTCAATCCCGATCCGGATGAAAGCCTTGTCGGTCGAATCTTCCTGCGCGACCGGCTGGTGGTCGTGGCGAGCCCGGACCTGAAACGACCGAGCGACAATCTCGCTGTGCCGGCTGTCATGCGCGGAGCGGGCGACCGGAAAACAACCTGGGAAGTGACGGTGCCAAGCGGACGATCGCGCATCGCGGTTGATCCGGTCCTTCGCCTATCATCGCTCGTCATGGTCCGCGATGCAGTCCGATCAGGCGTCGGCGCCGCACGGCTCCCGGTGTCACTGGTCAGTCATGACCTGGCTGCCGGCACGCTGGTGCATTGGGGCGACATCGACGGACCAGAGATCGCGCTGTGGACGCTCTATCCATCGCGCCGGCTCTTGAGCGCGCGCGTATCCGCCTTCCTCGACTTCATGAAGGAAGCCTTTCCGATGGGGGCGCCTGACGAACTGGCAGCCTTTATAGGGCGCTGACGTACACCCCGCCGGCGAGCCGTCAGGCCGGCTCCCCGGCCTTTACCCCGAGCGGTTTCGGCGCCATGCCTCCCCCGGGCTTGAGGTGGAATTCGTAGCTCATCAAATGCCACTGCCCGTTTGCCTTGGAGCCGTCGGGCATCGTCGGATCGTTGCGCGGCTCGATCTTGGCGATAAGATCATCCTTGACCCCGAACACCACGTCGGAATCCAGATATTTGTCGCCGCCCATGAAGACGTGGGTGATCAGCGGCTCAAAACCCTTCGCATTCACCAGGAAATGGACGTGCGCCGGGCGCATCGGATGCCGCTTGGTCTGCATGATCATCTCGCCCACGGGACCGTCGGTCGGGATCGGGTAGCTGCACGGCAAAATGGTCCGGAAGAAGAAGCGGCCGTCGTCATCGGTGATGAAGCGCGCCCGCGCCGAAGCGCCGACTTCGTCATAGTTCGGCTTCTGTGAATCGTAGAAGCCGTCATCGTCGGCGTGCCAGACGTCGACCGGCACGCCCGCAAGCGGCTTGCCCTTGAGATCGGTGACGCGGCTCTGCACGAACATCCGCTCGCCAGTGAGATTGTTCGGGGAGATGTCGGTGCCGTGTGCGGTCACCTTGTGCTGGCCGACATAGAACGGGCCGAGCACCGTGGTCTGGGTGGCGCCGTCGCGGTCGCGGTGGTTGACGGCATCGACCAGCATGGAGACGCCGAGCACGTCGGACAGCAGGATGAATTCCTGACGGGTGTCGGTGCATTTCTGGCCGGTGCGGGTCAGGAAATCGATAGCGTAGTCCCATTCCTCGAAGGTGAGACCGGTCTTACTCACGTAATCGTGCAGCGACTTCACCAATTCCTGGAGCAGGAATTTCGCGCGGGGATTCGGCGTGTTGTCGAAGCTCTTGACGACGGCTTGCGTGAGCTCGTTCTCGTTGAACTGGGTCATGGTGCGTTTGCCTGCGATTTTCTCGTTGGCCCCTTAAGGGCTCCTTGGAAGCGTTCCAAGGTAGAGACTATACCAATCGACGGGGGCCGCGTTAAGCGCGATGCGCTTGGAATGGGACTGCCATTTCGGCTATCAACCTCCTGAGAAAAACCTGCCCGGAGGAACTGATGCTCGCCCCGACCCCCGCCTCGCCTGAATCCGTCGGCATGTCCAAGGCCGCGCTTGACCGGATCGATGCGCATCTGAAGAACCGGTACATCGATGCTGGCCGCTTCCCGGGCAGCCATCTGCTGGTCTATCGCCGCGGCAAGGTCGCGCACAGCTCGGCCCAGGGCCTTGCCGACGTCGAGCGCAAGGCGCCAGTCAAGGACGACACCATCTACCGCATCTATTCCATGACCAAGCCGCTCACCAGCGTCGCCTTCATGATGCTGGTCGAGGAAGGCCTCGTCGCGATCGACGAGCCCGTCGCCAAATACATTCCGGAATGGAAGGATCTCGGCGTGTTCGTCGCCGGCACCTCGCCCGCCTTCCTGACCCGGCCGCCGTCCCGGCCGATGCTGATCGTCGACCTGCTGCGCCATACGGCCGGCCTCACCTACGGCTTCCAGCAGCGCTCCAATGTCGACGCCGCCTATCGCACCGAGAAAATCGGCGAGGTCGAGAAATCCGGCACGCTCCAGACCATGATCGAGAGCCTCGCAAAAATTCCACTGGAATTCTCGCCGGGCGAGGCCTGGAACTACTCCGTCGCGACCGACGTGCTCGGCTATCTCGTCGGCAAGATCGCAGGCATGCCGTTCGAGCAATTCCTCAAGGCACGGATCCTCGATCCGCTCGGCATGGCCGACACCGACTTCTACGTCCCTGCCGCCAAGGCGCACCGCTTCGCGGCCTGCTATTCCGCCGACCCGGGCGGCGGCATGACCTTTCATGCCGGGCAGCGCAGGGAGGGCCTGACGCTCCAGGACGACCCGACGACGAGCTCGTTCCTCATCCCGCCCACCTTCATCTCCGGCGGCGGCGGGCTGTGCTCGACCGTTGCCGACTATCTCACCTTCTGCCGCGCGCTGCTCAATGGCGGCGAGCTCGACGGCGTCAGTCTGATTGGGCCGAAGACGCTGGCGCTGATGACGAGCAATCACATTCCGGGCGGACGGTCGCTGCCGGAGGTCTCGCGCTCGCTGTTCTCGGAAGCCGCCTATCACGGCATCGGCTTCGGGCTCGGCTTTGCCGTGACCATGCGCCCGTCCGAGACGCTGATCGCCGGCAGCTCCGGCGAATACAATTGGGGCGGCGCGGCGACGACCTCGTTCTGGATCGACCCGGCCGAGGAGCTGATCGCGATCTTCATGACGCAGGTGCTGCCGTCGAGCGCCTACCCGATCCGCCGCGAGCTGCGCAGCATGGTCTACGCCGCGATCACCGAAAGCAATCTCTAGGCAAAATGGGCCGATCTCGCGGCATCAGGGCGGCGGGATCGCACCCCATTCATTTCAACATCTCCGGCACGAGCAGGCGCGGCAGGAACAGCGAAACATCGGGCCAGACGATCAGCGCGGCCAGCACCAGCAGCATCGGCACCAGCATGATGGCGGTGTCCTTCAGCGCAAAGCGCAACCGCACGCCTGCGATCGAGCAGGCAATCATCAGGCAAAGGCCATAGGGCGGCGTCACCAGCCCGAAGGCCAGCGAAACGATCGAGATGATCGCAAACTGCACCGGATGCAGGTCGACCGATTTCGCCAACGGCTCCAGCACCGTGCCGACAATGATGATTGCCGGAATGGCGTCGAGGAAACAGCCCACCACCAGGAAGCAGAACGAAATAAAGAAGCCGGCCCCGATCGCGCCCATACCCCAGGTCGAGACGTTGGCCAGCAGTTCCTGCGGGATTCGGTAATAGGCCAAGAGCCAGCCGAACGCGCTTGCGGTGCCGACACAGAAAAGCGCGACGCCGGAAAGACGCCCGGTGTCGAGCAGCACCTTGTAGAGTTCGCGCGCCCCGGTTTCACGGTAGAAGAACGTCGATAGCGCCACGGAATAAAGCACCGCGACGCATGCGGATTCGGTCGCGGTAAACCATCCCAGCAAAATGCCGCCGACGATGATAAATGGCGTCGTCAGCGCCGGTATCGACCGCAAGATCGCCCACCACATATCCCGCCAGCTGTCCTTCGGATAGGTCGGATAGCCGCGGCGCACGGCATAGACGTGCACCGTGGCCATCTGTGCCCCAGCGATGAGAAGCCCCGGCACGATGCCGGCGAGGTACATCGCGGCGATCGAGGTCGAGATCAGTCCGCCCCACACGATCATCAGGATCGAGGGCGGGATGATGACGGCGAGCACCGCGGAGACAGCGGTGATGGCGATGGAGAACGAGAGGTCGTAGCCCTCCTTGGTCTGGGCGTCGATGAAGATCTTGGATTGGCTTGCCGCATCCGCGGTGGAAGAGCCGGAGATGCCGGCAAAAAACACCGACAGCACGACATTGATCTGCGCCAACGATCCCGGCCAGTGTCCGACCATCGAGCGCGACAACGCGACCAGGCGGTCGGTGATGCCGCCGATGCTCATCAAATTGGCGGTCAGCAGGAAGAACGGCACCGCCAGCAGGATGAACGAATTGTAGGCGTTGAAGGTTTCCTGTGCGAGCGTCATGATCGACAGGCGCGGCTCGATCAAAAGGATCGGTACACAGGCAAGCCCGAGCGCGAAGGCGACCGGCACGCGAATGATGAGCAGGCCAACGAAAGTCCCGAACAGGACCATGGCGGCCTGTCCGGCAGAAAGAATATTACCGCTCATCGATTTGCCCCAACCAGAATCCGCATCTCGTCGACGATCTGTTCACCGGCAAACACGATCCACGTCACGCCGGCCGCGGGCCAGGCGACATGAATCATCCAGAGCGGCAGATCCGCCAGTTCCGACGTACGGTTCCAGGCGAAACGCGTGAATTCGAGCCCGGCCCACACGAACACCACCGCCATCACCAGGATGCCGAGGCGCGCGAGAAATCCGCACCGCCGCCTCGCCTCGGCGCGACAAATCGGGCCAGACGTCGACCTCGAAATGCTGCGACTCCCTTATGCCGACCATGGCGCCGATCATGATCGTCCAGACGAACAGGAAGCGCGCCATCTCCTCGGTCCAGATGTAGGACGGAATGAACGGCGTGTAGCGCGAGATGATCTGCAGCGTGACCGGAACGACCAGAATGCCGACACAGGCGGCGAGCAGGATTTCCAGCAGTTTTGCATAGGCCGCCGTTGCTCGGCGCCATAGCGACGGGTTCGGTGGCATCGGTATTTCAGTCATCATGGCTCCAGGAGATCACAATCACGGAACGGGGCAAGCCGTCTGGCTTGCCCCTACTTCCTGTCGCGTGGACAGCGACAATTCTCAGGCGACGTTGATCTTCTCGAAGATGCCCTCGGCGCCGATTTCCTTGGCGTAGGTAGCCATCACGGGATCGGCGAGTTTCTTCATGGCGTCGCGCTCCTCGAACGGAACGCGCTTGAGCTTGCCCGCCTTCTCCAGCGTGTCGAGCTTGACGACTTCCTCGCTCGACTCCAGTTGGCGGCCGTAATCGCCGGCCTCCTTGCCGGCCTTCATGATCGCGTCCTGCAAGTCCTTCGGCAAGGTCTTCAGCGTCTTCACCGAGAAGCAGATCGGCCGGATCGATACCGCGTGCTGCGTCAGATTGAGATGCGGTGCGACTTCGTAGAACTTCATCGCCTCGACACCGGCCGCCTCGTTTTCGCCGGCCGAGATCACGCCGTTCTGAATGGCGTTGTAGACCTCATTATAGGCGATCACGGTCGGGCTCATGCCGACGGCAGCAAACGTCTTCGACCAGATCGGCGCGCCCTGCACGCGAACCTTGAGCCCTCTGAGATCGGCGAGATTCCTGAGCGGCTTGTTGGCGAAGATGTTGCGGATGCCGCCGCCGGAATAACCGATCAGAACGACCTCGGCTTTCGCAGCGACTTCGTCGGCGATCGGCGCCAGGATATTGGCCTCGACGACCTTGTTCATGTGCTCGATACCCTTAAACACGAAGGGCGCATCGATGAACGGGGCCGCCTTGGCGAAGGTCGACATGTGGGCCGGCGAGACGATGCCGTAATCGACCGCCTTGCCCTGCGACATGTACTCGAAATACTGCTTCTCGAGGCCGAGCGAGGAGTTCTTGTGCAGCGTGAAGTTGACGGGCTTGCCGTAGTACTTCTTGACCAGCTCCTCGAACCGGATCAGTGCCCGGTTGAAGGCATGGTCGTCGTTGAACTGGACCGCGCCGTTCAACGTGATCGGCGCTTGCGCCCTGAGGATCGACGGCACGCCCATCGTAGCCGCCGCAGTGGTCGCACCGATACCAGCGAGAAATGACCTTCGCTTCATCGTCTTCCCTCCCTTTGATGCTCCGGCCCTGTAGCCCGGTCGTGAGCGCAGCCGGTATGCGGCTTGCGCAAGGGAAGCGTATGTAAAACGTTGGCGGGACGGAAGTCATTTCGCGTGCGCTGGAGGTAATCTCCGTCGCAGGGCTACGCCAGCACGACCTGTTGCACTGCAACTGGCATCCCTTTTGGTGCGTTGGCGCGCGGCAGACTATATGGGCGGCCTTTGTCGGCCGCGAACACTGGCAGGGACATTGCAGCAACCATCAGCGCTGCAGTCGCTATCTTCAGCTCCATTCCCCCTCCAGTTCACCGGACATTCCAGCCCGGCAGATTCACGGACGGGAAAAACCGGCAATTTGTTCCGATTCCCGAGGGAACGTCGCCTGCGATGAGAGGTTGTCGCGGCGCATATTTCCAACGAGGAGGACAAGATGAAGAAGCTGTTGCTGCTTTCCGCTGCGGCGGTCCTGATTTCGAGCGGCGCTTTCGCGCAATCGACCGTGGTGACGACGACCGGAACCGGTCACGCAGCGGTTCAGATCGAGCCGGAGTACCGAACCAGGATCAAGTCCTACATCACGGAACATCGCCTCCGTCCGGTGACGACGAAGGAAAAGATCGTCGTCGGCGCGACGGTGCCGAGCGAGGTCGAGCTCGAGGCCATTCCCGCGGACTGGGGCCCTTCGCTCATCAAGTATCGCTACGTCTATTCCGGCGATCGCGTGATGCTCGTGGATCCGGGCTCCCGGACGGTCGTTCAGGAAATCGACTGATCAGATGCGATGAAGGGAGTGGCCGCCTTGAAGGCGGCCGCTGCCCCGGAGCGACCACATGGAATCGCATCGAGAGGTGAGCGTCGCACCCGGCTGAGGCTCTACCCGATCGTCTGCAACGCCGGGAACGTCTCGAGCAGCCAGATGCTCACGTTCGAAACCGCGCCGGTGAGAAATCCGATGCCGGTGATCACCATCAACACGCCCATCGCGCGCTCGACGTTGACGAGCTGGCCCTTCATGCGCGCGAACAGTGTAGAAAACTGTTCGATCATCAGGGCAGCGATCAGGAAGGGAATGCCGAGACCGGCGGAATAGACTGCGAGCAGGCCTGCGCCCTTGGTCACCGTCGCTTCGGCTGCCGCGATCGAGAGGATCGCGGCCAGGATCGGGCCGATGCAGGGGGTCCAGCCGAAGGCGAAAGCGAGCCCCATGATATAGGCCCCCCACAGGCCGACGGGCCTCGGGATCGGCATCCGGCCCTCGCGCATCAACAGGCCGATCCGCGTCAGTCCCAGGAAGTGTAGACCCATCACGACGATGACGATTCCGGCGAGAATCGACAGCTCGGCCGACCAGGCGCGGATCAGCCCGCCGATCAGCGAGGCGCTGGCACCGAGCGCCACGAAGACCGTGGAGAAGCCGAGCACGAACAGCAGCGCCGACATCATGATCGCGCGCTTCGAGGCCGAGGCTGGCTCATTGCTCTCGACATGCTCGATCGTGGCGCCCGTCAGATAGATCAGATAGGGCGGCACCAGAGGCAGGACGCAGGGAGAGAGGAAGCTGACGAGGCCGGCAATCAGCGCCGCCGGGATCGAAACATTTTGCATGATGAAGTCGGAGCCATCTCATGCTCCGGGACCGCGTGCGAAAATGCACGCCGGATCGGAGCCGAACCGGCTCAGGTGTAACCGATGCGGGAGAATGCGCAACCGAGGCGCTATCAAACCAGGGCTCCTCCCGATGCCGTCTGCAATCACAGATGCGGCATCGGGACGCGCACAAATCTCGCGAAAAAGCGAAATTCGGCGGCGCGGCTACTTCACCACGCGGAGCAGCGGACGCCGGGGCTGGTCCTGCGTCTGCTTGGAGGGCGGCGGCGGTTCGCTGGCGGCGCTCCGCAGCATTTCGTCGCACAATGCCTTGAGATCGGCATCGTCAATTCCTTTGAGTCTCATCCGCACATCGAGGATGACGATGGACAGCAGCTCGGCCGACTCACGGCTGTTGCTCTCGTTGAGAACCTTGCGGCACCCCTCAAGCGTCTCCAGCACCGACTGCAATTGTTCGACTGAATGCGACACCGGCGTTCTTTCCGTTAGTTCGGCCTGCGAAAAGTATTTGTGACCATCCCCTCGGCCCCCATGCCCAATGCAAGATAGCATGGCGAGTCCGCGCCTTCGAATACGATTTCAGCATGTTTCAGCTTCGAAACCGGGATTCCGTTGGCTGTTACGGCGCTGCGCACGCGAAGCTCGAAGCACTCACGGATGAAACGCCTGGCGCGCTGAAGATGATCCACTTCGCAGGGCTGCTCGCAAGGTCGCGCGAACTTTCGCACGACGCCTTCGGGTCCCGACGAACCTGGCAATCCCGCAGCCATTTCAAGGCCCGCAACGGAACGCACGCGCACCCCTTTTCCAGGCGATCAATTGCCCGATTCCCCAGCCTCGGCACACTCGAATACCACTTTTAGCACGGTAAGGATGGCGTTCAAAACTCACCGATCCCCAACCCGCCGTGGTTGTGGTTCGCGCTAGATTCTGCCAGTTTAGTGACCGGAAGGGACTTGTATGCACTCCGTGGCGGAAAGGGGCGTTCCACTGGAAGAACGCTCAAAGACAAATCTCAGCGGCCTCTCGGATTGGGATGCTGCGCGGATCTTTCTGGAAGTCGTCCGATGCGGCAGTTTCCGCTCGGCGGCCGAACGCCTGTCGCTGTCGATCAACGCCGTCCGCCGGCGGATCGATGATTTCGAGCGCCAGACCGGCACCACCCTGTTCACCCGCGACGTCCACGGCACCCATCTGACCGACGACGGCGCGCTGGTGGTCTCCGCAGTCGAGCGGATGGAAGCGGCCACCTTCGACGTGCTGCGCGCCAGCGATTCGATGGCCAACGCTCTGTCCGGCGAAGTCCGCGTCGCCGTCACCGAGGGGCTCGGGACGTTCTGGCTCGCTCCGCGGCTGGTCGAATTCCAGCAGGCCTATCCGAAGATCCTGGTCGATTTGCATTGCGCGATGCGCTCGGCCGACGTCTCCCGCCATGAGGCCGATGTCGCCATCCACCTGTCGCGGCCTTCAGCGCTCGACATCAAGCTGGTGCGGCTCGGCCGCATGCATCTGATGTTCTGGGCCGCCGAGAAATACATCGCAAAACACGGCGCGCCGCGGACCGCGGCGGAATTGATCAAGCACCGCCTGGTGCTGCAATTCGCGGACCAGCTCGCCGCCAAGGAATCGTTCGAAAGCTTCTTCCCGGGCGTTTCGGAACGTGACCTTCTGGTCATGAAGACCAACGTCTCAAGCGCCAACTATTGGGCTGTCGCGAACGGTGCCGGCATCGGCGTATTCCCGAGCTACGCCATTGCGCTTGGCGGGAAGTTGATTCCACTGGAGGTCGAGCTGAACAGACCGCTGGACATCTGGCTGTCCTACCACCCCGGTAGCGGCCGGATACCGAGAGTGCGGCACATGATTGACTGGCTGATCGAGGCTTTCAATCCGGCACGATTCCCGTGGTTTAAGGAAGAGTTCGTGCATCCGCATGAATTCAAGGACGAGTATATGGGCGAACCCCTGACCCACCTCTTCGGGGGATTTCCAACCGAAGAACGATGAGAAAAAGTATGAAAACAGCGGCGAAAAGAATGAAGCAGCGCAGTGCCGGCAAGCCCGACATTGAGCTGGGCAAACGCATCCGTCTGCGTCGTGTCGAGATGAAGATCTCGCAGGCGGAGCTGGGCGACAAGCTCGGCGTCAGCTTCCAGCAGGTTCAGAAATACGAGAAGGGCGTCAATCGTGTCGGCGCGGCTCGGCTTCAGCAGATCGCCACCGCCCTCGATGTGCCCGTCACCTTCTTCTATGACGGCGACAACAAGGCGCGCGAAGTCGAGAGCCTGCTGTTTCTCGACAGCGCTTTCAGCCTCCGCCTGTTGCGCGCCTACAGCAAGATCAAGGACCAGACGGTACAGCGTCAGCTGGTCTCGCTGATGGAATCGATCGCGGCGAACGAAGCCTAAGGATCGATCGACGGTTTGGCCTTTATGGCCGATGTTCAATCCGCCGCGTCACGAGGCGCGGCCGGATTGAACGAGACCGACTGGATCGAACGTACTGGATCAGACGTGCTGGATTAGATCTGGGCCCGCGCGCAGCGCGCGTGGCCGTTGGTTCTCGGGGCGGCCCGACCGCCCCTTTTTCTTGGCATTCATGCCCGCCATGCGTCGCGTTTTCGCGAACCCATCCCGCTCCTGTCGCGACCCAATCGAGAGACCCGCATCGAAACGCGCGGGGCTCGCGATGCGCCATGGTTAAGGGGACCGCCATCCCGAGGCGCTAGCCTCCCGCTGATTTTCGCGAATCGGCGCCGGTGGCCGGGAATTGCCAATGCGAGCGCCCGCCCGGGCCTCGTGCTCATGGGGAAAGATAAGACACATGTCGAAGCGCTATGCCGTGATCATTGCCACGGGCTGGTTCATGGGCCTGTTCGCCAGCGCCTCCGCGCCTGCGCAGACCGAGACCACGGGACAGGCCGGCCCCAAGCCGGCGACGGCGGCCGGCACCGTGCCGGCTGCCGCCAATCCGGCCCATGCGGCTGCGCCGAAAGCGGCCACTTCGTTGCCCGCTTCGACCCCGGAGGGCCGCTCGGCCGCGGCACTCGCGCTGACGCATGACCCGACCTATGACGAGGGCTCCGCGCAACGGATCAGGGACGCGGCCTTCAGCTATTCCGATATCGCGGTGCGCGGCGGCTGGCCGATGATCCCCGCCGACGCCAAGTTCGCGCTCGGCGCCCAGGGTGCGAACGACGAATTGCTGCGCAAGCGGCTGATCGTCTCCGGCGATCTTGTGGCGGACAAGACGAGCGGCACCTTCGATCAGGATGTGGCGGACGCCGTGAAGCGCTTCCAGGCCCGTCATGGACTGGCGCCAACGGGATTGATGAGCCCGCGCACGATCGCCGCGATGAACGTGTCGGTACAGAAACGCATCCGCCAGCTGGAGGCTTTGCTCGAGCGGCTCGAGAACATGAACTTCGGCTTCGGTCAGCGCTATGTCGTGGTCAACATCCCCGCGGCCTTTGCCGAGGCGATCGAGAACGACGTCGTGGTGCGGCGCTATCGCGTGATCGTCGGCAAGACCGAAAAGCCTTCACCGACGCTGACCGCGTCGATCACCAGCGTCGTCCTCAACCCGACCTGGACGGTGCCGTCCTCGATCGCCAAGAGCGAGATCTCGGCGCATATGCGCAAGGATCCCACCTACCTGTCGCGCATGCACATGGATGTGCTCGACGGCCACGACAATCCGATCGATCCGCATTCGGTCGACTGGTCGGGCACGCACACGCCGAATTTCACCGTGCGCCAGCAGAACGGCACCTTCAACGCGCTTGGTGCGGTCAAGATCGACATGCCGAACCCCTATTCGGTCTACATGCACGATACCAACCAGCGCAATCTGTTCAGCGACGACTATCGCTTCGATTCCCACGGCTGCTCGCGCGTCGACAACGTCCGCGATCTCGCCGCCTGGCTGCTGAAGGACCAGCCGAAATGGAGCCGCGCTGCGATCGACGCCGAAATTGCCAGCGGACAGCATCTGGAGGTCGCGTTGGCGAAGAAGGTGCCGGTGGCCTGGATTTATCTCACCGCGTGGATGACCAAGGACCAGACCGTCCAGTTCCGCAACGACGTCTATAATCAGGACGAGCAGTTGCTGCAGGCCACCGCCGAAGAGGCAGCGTTCTTCAGCAATGCCGCCAATCACCCGCTCACTGCGCACATGGTGCAGTAAGCGCGACCGCGCCATGCAATCGCGGCACAACGGATGCAAAGCTCCTCGCCTTGACGCGGTTGACCCCGGCCTCGCCGCGGTCGCACATTGCGCCCAGCCAACGACGAGCGGGTGCGCAATGCCTGAGATATCCAACACAACTGAAACCTCATACGCCGACGGCAAGATCCTCAGGCACGCCACGGGCGGCGTCGGCGTGATCACCTTCAACAATCCCGACAAGCGCAACGCGATGTCGCTGGAGATGTGGGAGGGGTTCGGCGCGGCGCTGACGAGCCTGCGCGACGACGCGGCGGTCCGCGTCGTGATCCTGCGCGGCGCCGGCGGCAAGGCGTTCGTGTCGGGCGCCGACATCAGCCAGTTCGAGAGGACCCGCCACAACGCTGCGGCGTCCGAAGAATACGCCAAGCGAAGCGCGGCCCAGCGCGCGCTGCTAGCCGACTATCCCAAGCCGACGATTGCCAGCATCCAGGGCTTTTGCCTCGGCGGCGGCATGCAAGTCGCGATGTTCGCCGACATCCGCATCGCTGCGCATGCCAGCCAGTTCGGCATTCCCGCCGCAAAGCTCGGCATCGCCTATGGCTATGACGGATTGCGGCACCTGGTGTCGCTGGTCGGCCCGTCCTGGGCGCGGCTGCTGATGTACACGGGCATGCGCATCGATTCCGCCGAGGCGGTGCGTATTGGCCTCGTCGAGCGCGTAGTTCCGGACGATCAGCTCTGGGGCGAGACCATGGCGATTGCGCAAGGCATTTCGGAGAACGCGCCGCTGGCGATCAAGGCCGCCAAGCTCACCATCGCGGAGGTGCTGAAAGACGCGGGCCAGCGCGATATGGACGCGATCAAGGCGATCGGCAACGCCTGCATGGACAGTGCCGATTTCCGCGAGGGCCGGCAGGCCTTCATGGAGAAGCGCAAGCCGCAGTTCCAGGGACGCTGAAGCTGAACCGGCGTTCAGGAAGATTAAATTCCTCGCGCGCCTGCGCCGCAGTAGCAACGAATTGATTTCCTGCCAGTTCTTTCGCCATCAACGAGGGAGATGGCGATGAATCCAAAATTTGCTGTTCTTGGTCTGGCTGCGCTGGGTGGTGTGGTGCTCGCTTCGGGGCCGGCGCTCGCGGCGATGCCGAACGGCATCCCACAGGCGGATCGAATTGCAAGCGGGCCGGCCGCGAATGTCGATCAGGTGCGCTGGGTCTGCAATCCCTGGGGCCGCTGCTTCTGGCGCCCGAACTATTACGGCGCCTACGGCTATTACGGCGGCCCGCGACGCTTCTACGGCCCACGCCCGTGGGGCTGGGGTCATCGTCACTGGCGCCGCTGGTGATCTCAAGAAGGGGGCTGCGAGGCCCCATTTCTGTGCCTGACCGCTAGAGCGACGACAGCACCGCTTTCGTGATGTCAGCCGTGCCGTTGCTGCCGCTGAACTCCATCGGCTTGATACCGCCTGCATAGATCTGGTCCACTGCACGCTCGATTGTCTCGCCGGCCTCGGCGGCGCTCTCGACGCCGTGCTTTTGGGCGAGCCAGTCCAGCATCATCGCGGCCGACAGGATCATGCCGGTGGGATTGGCCTTGCCCTGCCCCATGATATCGGGCGCGGTGCCGTGGCAGGGCTGGAACACGGCGTACTTGTCGCCGATGTCGGCCGACGGCGCCATGCCGAGGCCGCCGATCAGGCTCGCGGTGATGTCCGAGACGATGTCCCCGAACATGTTTTCCATCACCAACACGTCGAAATCCCAAGGGCGCTTGACCAGCATCGCCGAACAGGCATCGACATAGAGCCGGTCGGTCTTCACCTCGGGGTGACGCTTCTCGATCTCGTCGAAGATGCCGCGGAAGAAGGCAAAGGCCTTAAACACGTTCGCCTTGTCGACGCAAGTGAGCACGCCTGGCTTGCCGCGCGCCTTGCGCCGCTCGGCCAACCGAAACGAAAACTCGAACAGGCGCTCGGAAGTCTTGCGCGTGATCACCAGCGTCTCGCGTGCGTCCTCGTGCGTGACGACGCCCTTGCCCATCGAGGCGAACAGGCCTTCGGTCGATTCTCTGATCACGACGAGATCGATGCCGCGCTTGTCAGCGCCGACGATCGGGCTCGGCACGCCCGGAATCAGCCGCGCCGGGCGAACGCCGGCGTAGAGATCGAAGATGAAGCGCAGCTCGATCTGTGGCGCGATCTCGGTATTGTCGGGGTAGCGCACCGACGGCAGCCCGCAGGCCCCGAGCAGGATCGCGTCCGCCTCCTCGCATAGCTTGATCGTCGAATCCGGCATCGACTTGCCGGTCGCGAGATAGTTGTTGGCGCCCGCGGGTGCCTCGGTGAAACGAAAGCTCAAGCCCGACTTCGCCTCGATCCTGCGCAGCACCTCGATCGCCGGCGCCATGACCTCGGGACCGATGCCGTCACCGGCGAGCACGGCAATGTGGAAGGCGTTGTTTGCGGACATTAGGATCCCCTGCTCTCTCCGACGTCATGCCCGGGCTTGTCCTGGGCATCCACGTCTCGACACCGACACTGTGGCTAGACGTGGATGGCCGGGACATCTAGCGCGAAGACGCGCTTCGCGCTTCTACCCGGCCATGACGACCAACAAACAGCAGATGACTACGGCGTCAGCACCATGCGCCCGACCACGGCGCCCTGCTGCAATTGCACCAGCGCGTCGTTGGCCTTGTTGAGCGGCACCGGCGTCACCGGGATCGGAGGCACTTTCTTGCTGCGGACAAGCTCGAGCAGTTCCTGCGTCTCGCGCAGATTGCCGACATAGCTGCCCTGGATCGTCACCGCCTTGATCGGAATCAGCGGCAACGCCCAGGTCGCGCCGCCGCCGAACAGGCCGACGAGGACGAGCTTGCCGCCCTTGGTCAAACAGTCGAAACCGAGCTGCGTGGTGGCGGCGTTGCCGACGAGGTCGATCACGGCGCGGATCGGCCCGCCCGCTTTCTTCGCGAGCTGCTCGAGCGCATCCGGCGCCTTGGGATCGACGGTGGCCAGCGCGCCGGCCTTCTCCGCCGCCTCGCGCTTCCTGGCATCGATGTCGACCATGATCGCACCCTTGCCGCCCATCGCCTTGAGCAGCGACAGCGCCATTAGGCCAAGACCGCCGGCGCCGAACATCACGATCGGGGTGTCGAAATGCTGCTCGACCTTCTTCAGCGCGCTGTAGGTGGTGACGCCCGAGCAGGCATAGGGCGCGGTGGTCGCGGGATCGAGTCCCCTGAGGTTGAGCAGATAGCGCGGATGCGGCACCAGCATGTGGTCGGCATAACCGCCGTCGCAATAGACGCCGAGCGAGCGCGGCGTCAGGCACATGTTCTCATCGCCGGCAAGGCAGGTTGCGCATTTACCACAGCCGATCCAGGGATAGACCAGGCCGACATCGCCGAGTTTGAGATCGCCCTGGTCGGTCGGCTTGACGTCCGGCCCGAAGGCCAAAACTTCGCCGACCGTCTCGTGGCCCATGGTCAGCGGCAGATTGATGCCGCGATCCTTCAGCGACAGCGGCTTGCGGCCGTGGCCGAGATCGTAGCCGCCTTCCCAGATGTGGAGGTCGCTGTGGCACACGCCGGCCGCCTTCACCTTGATCAGTACTTGCATGCCGGACGGCTGCGGCGTGGCTTCGTCGAATTCCTGCAGCGGCGCCTTGAAATCGGCGACCTTGAAACTCTTCATCGGCGTCCTCCCGCATGCTTCTTGTTATCGCCGCCACCATGCCATGAGTGGCGGAGCCAGACAAACCCGGACCTGTCTAGTTGACGCCGGCAGATGCTGGCAAGCCGGCCGCGTGCAAGGCCGCATTGCTTGCCGCACCAAGCCGTCCGTCAGCCTTGCAGGGCGGTTTTGCCTGACGGAATTGACGCGCCGTCGGCGAGGCCGACCTCCTCGCGCAATTCGCGCGTGTGCTCGCCGAGCACGGCCATCGTTTTGCCGGGCATCGTGTCGGCATCGGACATCCGGAATGGCAAGTTGAGGATCTGAAAGGAGCCGCCCTCGTCCTCGACAGCAGAGAGCGCCTGCCGGTGCGCGAGCTGAGGATCTCGTAGCGCTTCAGATACGGTGCGGTAGGCCGAAGCCGGCACGCCGGCAGCGCCCAGTGCTGCAAGGCATGCGTCGGTCGAGAGCTGCCGCGACCAGGCCTCGACACCGTCCATCAAGTCCGCCCAGTTCTCGCGGCGCGCCGCATAGGTGGAGAAGCGCGCATCGGAAATCCAGTCGGGACGGCCGATCACGCCCATCAATCCCTGGAACGTCTTCTCGCTCGCAACCGTGATCATGACGTAGCCGTTGGCCGTCTCGGTCGGGCCGAACATCGGACGCGGCGGCGGCTTCACCGCGAATTGCGAGCTCTGCAACTCAATCAGGGTCAAAGTCAGCATGGACTCCAGCATGGAGACGTCGACATGCTGGCCGCGGCCGGTGACGGTGCGCTGATAGAGCGCGGATGCAATCGCGCCAAAGCCGTAGGTGCCGGTGACGACGTCGGCATGGTAGATGCCGCAATAATCCGGACGATTGCGTCCGGGTTGGTAGGCAAGATGCGCCATGTCGTAGCCGGAGGCGGCATGGATCACCGGCGCGTAGGCCGGCAGCTCCGCGGACGGCCCGGTCTGGCCGTAGCCTGAGATCGAGCAGTAGATCAGCTTCGGATTGAGCGGACGCAAGGCATCGTAGTCGAGCCGCAGGCGGCGCATCACGCCGGGACGGAAATTTTCGACCAGGATGTCGGCGGTCGCGACCAGCCGGCGGACCGCCTCCTTGCCGTCCTCGGATTTCAGGTCGAGCACGACGCTCTTCTTGCCGGCATTGAGCTGGCCGAATACGGTGCTGCACCCCTTGCGCAGCGGCGGCCGGGTCCGCATCGTCTCGCCGCCCTCGGTCTCGATCTTGATCACCTCAGCACCCATGTCAGCGAGCATCCGCGCGCAGTGGGGACCGGCGATGGTGGTCGAAAAATCCAGGACCCGCAGGCCGGCGAAGGCCTTTGTCGTCGTCCCCTCATGCTTATCTGCTAGCTGCATACTTGCTTACGTCCTTGGCCCGCTTAGGAACAATCGATGTTCTCTCTTGTTGGTGCGCCGACCCTAGAGGGCGGCGGCTGAGTAGGAAAGTCTTTACCGAACGGACGCGCCGTGTAGGCGGGCTTGGAAATTTCAGGGCAACTGGACCCGTTCTTGCATAGCAGCAAGCGGGCTCGGCAGAGGGCAGCCGTTCTTGAGGGTCTTGTTCGTCACAACGGAGATGGACGACTTCGTCCGCGTCGGCGGACTTGGTGCCGTTTCCGCAGCCCTCCCGAGAGCCCTTCGTCCCTTCGCCGATATCCGGATCATGCTGCCCGGCTATCGCGACATCATCGAGCAACTCACGCATATTCAGGTCGTCGGCCGCTGTCCCGCCTTCGCGGAGATGCCGGCCTGCTCGCTCGGCCGCGCCGCAACTAAGGATGGCTTGGCGGTCTATGTGCTGTTGTGTTCACAGCTCTACGACCGTCCCGGCAACCCCTATGGCGACGAGTCCGGGCGCGACTGGCCGGACAACGACATCCGCTTCGCCCGCTTTGCCTCGGCGGCCGCTGAGCTGGCCGCGGGCAATCTGGACAAGAATTGGGCAGCAGACCTGATCCATGCCAATGACTGGCAGGCCTCGCTCGTGCCGGCTTATCTCGCTTGGCGCGGCAGCAAGGTGCCGTCGATCCTGACCATCCATAATCTCGCCTATCAGGGCCTCTTTCCAAAGGACTCGCTGCGGCGGATCGGCGCACCGGAAAGCTCCTTCCACATCGACGGCGTCGAGTTCTACGACAAGGTGTCATTCCTGAAGGCGGGATTGGTCTATGCGTCCCACCTGACAACCGTCAGCGGCACCTATGCGCACGAGATCACCACGCCCGAGTTTGGCTGCGGCCTGGAAGGCCTGTTGCGGCTGCGGTCCGACGCGGCCGAGCTCACCGGCATCCTCAACGGCATCGATGAGAGCTGGGACCCGCGCTCCTGCGCCCAGCTCGCCCAGCAATTCGGCGCCGGCGACTGGGTCGGCAAGAGGGCCAATGCAGATTATGTGCGCAAGCAGTTCGGGCTCGCGGTGTCGCGCGGCCCGATGTTCGGCATCGTCGCGCGTCTCGTGCACCAGAAGGGCATCGACCTCGTGTTGTCGGCGGCCGACGAGATCGTCGATGCCGGCGGGCAGATCGTGGTCACCGGCTCGGGCGAGCCGGCGCTCGAGCAGGCACTGATCAACGCCCATCGCCGCCGACCCGACGCCATCGGGGTCGCGATCGGCTTCAACGACGCCCGGGCCCGGCGGATCTTTGCCGGCAGCGATTTCACCCTGATGCCGTCGCGCTTCGAGCCGTGCGGGCTCAGCCAGATGTACGCCCAGCGCTTCGGCTCGTTGCCGATCGGACACCAGACCGGCGGGCTGGCCGAGACCATCACCGACGGCGAGACCGGCTTCCTGTTCTCAAGACCCTCGCACGAGTCCTTTCTCGGCGGGGTCCGCCGGGCGTTCTCGACCTTTATGGCCCAGGACCAGCTCGACTCGATGCGCCGCAGCGCCATGGGACGGTCGTTCTCCTGGAGCATCTCGGCCGGCACCTATAGCGCGCTGTACCGGAAGCTGGCGCTGGTGTGAGCCTGAGGCGTTTCCTCACACTCCGTCATTGCTGTGACGATGTGGAGGCACCTTACGCCGCTCTATCTCCCGTCACCCTGTGAGGTGGCCGCTTCTTCAGCGGCCCTCGAAGGGCGACGGCCCGGCTGCAGCAGCGGGGCCGAGCATCCTTCGAGGCTCCCCTTGCGATGCAATCGCATCGCAAGCCTCGCACCTCCAGCGACAATGGCTTCGCCATTGCGCGGGGATGACGGGTTTAAGAGCCAAGGTCTTCACCCCCTGCCACGATCGTCCATTTGTGGCCGCCCGATCCAGGCCCGGTTGAGACACCGGGTCATCCAGTCGGGCTCGGTGCTGCCATTCAGCCGCGCCTGCGCTTCCTGGTAGGGACCGACATAGCGCAGCCGGTCGGGCAGTTTCGGATAGATCCGCTTGATCCATCTCACCGCGCGGTCGGCGACCCTGGTGTCGCGTTCGTCGAGTTCAAATCCGAAGCCTGTCCGCAATCGCTCCGGCAGCATGCTCGCGGTGAGGGAGCGGTACCATCGCGGTGGCCGCAACCACGGTCGCGCGCCACCGAATATCTGTGCGGCGACCTCGCGTGCCGCCGCGCCGACGGTCAATGTCTCCGACTGCGCCATCTCTTCGGTAGAGGCTGCAAAGGCGGACCAGTTTTCCGGCAGGTCATCCGGCGTCAACCCGAACAAGGCGCCGAACAGCCGGCTCTCGGTCCAGTAGCGCTCACGCTCCTCGACCGAGAGCGGCGGCAGAACCAGGTCATGCGCCATGAGGGCGGTCTCGACCAGCGTCGCGTGAACCCAGCGCAGTGCCGCGACCTCATTGGCACAGTAGCGCGAGCCCGCCGCGAAGGGGCCGACGGCCTCGGGCATCTGTCCAACGATCATGGTGTGGCGCCCATGCAGTTGCCTGGCCGACAGCAGCGCGCGATCCAGCGGCCCGAACACCATGGCAAAGACGATGCCGAAGGTGCGATGGAAGCGGCCGATCGGATCAGCCAATGTCCGGGAGTGCTCGGCGATGGCGGCAGCGACCCAGGGATGCGCCAGTTGAAGCAGCAGCGCGCGGCCGGCGCCGAGAAAGATCACCGCCTCCCTGTCGATCCGCCAGGTCAACGACGCCGGACCGAACACTCCCGCAACTGGTCCTGCGGCTTCAGCCCGGACGAGAGTGAGCGCATCCTCCAGATCTTTGTCAGTGACCAATTGCAAGCCCTTCGACGCAGACCCTGCGACAATAGCCCGGACCTGCGGCCTGGCCAAATCGTCATTGCGTGAAGCGACGCGTGCTCCGGCGCTCACTCTGCCGCCATCGGCATGCCCTCCATATGTTCGTGCAGCACCACGCCGGACAGTGGATCAAATTCGCCGACCCATGGCTTTCGCTCGAGCACGGACCTGGTGTGGGCGTAGCCCGCATCCCAGCGCCGCATGATACCGGACCGGCTAAAGTCGATATCCTTGGTGTGGGTCTCGTGATCGAGCTGCGGCGCCAGCAGCCGGACGACGTGCATGCGCGTCGGACAGCCATAGCTCGCCAGTACACGCACCGCCGGATCGCTGCGTTCGCTCTCCGGCAGTCGCGCGGCGAGCTGGTTGATGACATGGCGCAGACGATGAGCCTGTTGCTGACGGACGATCTGGCTCGCGATGCGGCTGGAATATTGCACATCCTTGTGCCGGTTCAGCACCTCCGCCATGGTCGTCGGCTCGGCGCCGACAGGATTCCAGAGGTGGACGGCGAAGATCAGCGAGTCCTTGCGCGGATTGTCGTCGAAGACCGCCTCCGTCGGCGTGTTCGACAGAATGCCGCCATCCCAATAGAGCTCGCCGTCGATGCGCACCGCGGGGAAGGCCGGCGGCAGCGCACCTGAGGCCATGATGTGCTTCACCGTCAGCTCGCCGTCGCGGCTGTCGAAATAGCGCATCTGGCTGCTGCGGACATGAGCCGCGCCGACCGTGAGCCGCGGCGCGCAGCGATTTACCAGGGCGAAGTCGACGAGGTCGAGAAGCGTATTTTCCAGCGGCGCGGTCGAATAGAAGCCGGCGTGATCGGCTCCCAGCGGATAGGAATCGCCGGCATGCGCCAGCGGATTGGGCCGGAAGAATCCGGGAATGCCATGGGTGACGGTCGACCAATAGGCCAGCTTATCGTTGAAACCGGGAAATGCGGTGCGCAGATTCCAGACCGGATGCTGCTCCATTCTCTTCCAGAATTCCTTCAGGCGGACAAGCCGGTGTTTCGGCTCGTTGCCCGCGATCAGGCTGGCGTTGATGGCGCCGATCGACGTGCCGATGATCCAGTCCGGTTCGATACCGGCCTCGTGCAGCGCCTGGTAAACGCCGGCCTGGTAGGATCCGAGCGCGCCGCCACCCTGCAGCACCAGCACGACCTGTCCCGGCAGGTCCTTCCGAATAGTCTGCGTCTTGCCCTGCATGCTGTTCATGTCACGCTCCTGGTGCACTTGCACCGCCCGTATATTCGCAGCCGGCTGCGGCTTGTTACGCCGGCTCATGTCAATGCGCGGTCCAGCCGCCGTCGACCGGAAGCGCAATTCCGGTGATCGAAGCGGCTGCGGCGGTCGATAGGAACACTGTGAGCGCGCCGAGCTCTTCAACCGTGGCGAAGCGCTTGTTCGGCTGCTGCGCCAGCAGAACGTCACGGATCACCTGGTCGCGCGAAATGCCATGCGCCCTGGCTTGCCCGTCGATCTGCGCCTCGACAAGCGGCGTGTACACATAACCCGGGCAGATCGCGTTGCAGGTAATGCCCTCTTCGGCGGTCTCGAGCGCCGTCACCTTGGTAAGGCCGATGACGCCATGCTTGGCGGCGACATAAGCGGCCTTGAACGGTGATCCGACGAGGCCATGGGCAGAGGCGATGTTGATGATCCGGCCAAAGCCGTTCTGGCGCATCGCAGGCAGTGCAAGCCGCGTGGTGTGGAAGGCCGAAGTCAGGTTGATCGCCAGGATCTGGTCCCACTTGTCGACTGGAAACTGGTCGAGCGGCGCCACATGCTGGACGCCGGCATTGTTGACCAGGATATCGAGCCGCCCGGCTTGAGCAATGGTGGCGGCGACCATCTCGGCGATGGATTTGGGCCGCGTCATGTCCGCCGGAGAAAAGCTCGCTTTGATGCCGAACTCGGCGGCGATCTGTTCGCGTGTGCGCCCGATCTCGGCTGCAGCGCCGAGACCGTTGAGCACGATGTCCGCGCCGGCAGCGGCCAGCGCCCGCGCAATGCCGAGGCCGATTCCACTGGTGGAACCGGTGATCAGCGCCACCTTTCCGGCCGGCGAGTGTGCCGCCTGGGACGGCTGCGGCTTTACCGGGATGTTCATGACAAATCCTCCGTCGATGATGGCTGGCGCGTGGCCGAGCCCGCGCTTCCGCAAGACCCTGAAGGATCGCCGGAGTGAACGGAAATGCCGCCTGGCTTCCGAAACCATACGCGCGCGCTATGACCGCCGGGATGTCATTCCCCACCCCGTTGGGCTAGATTTCCGACCGATCCTGCCGGAGAGCCGATCCATGGAGATGCACCAGGTCCGCTACTTTCTCGCCGTGGCGCAGCTATTGAACTTCACGCGCGCGGCCGAGGAATGCAACGTGACACAGCCCTCGCTGACGCGGGCAATCAAGCAGCTCGAGGCCGAGCTTGGCGGCGACCTGTTCCGTCGCGAGCGTCCGGCGGCACAGCTGACCGAACTCGGCCAGCGCATGCACCCGCTCCTGAAGCAGTGCTACGACGCCGCCTCCGGCGCGCGCTCGCTCGCCTCCTCGTTCAGGAGCGGCGAGATCGGCGCGCTGCGCATCGCACTGACGCATTCGATCGACCTGGCACTGCTCATTCCCCATCTCAACCAGATCAGGCGGCAGTTCAACCGGCTCGAATTTCGCTTCCTGCGCGGCTCCAGCCGCGAAGTCGGCGACTATCTGCGAAAAGGCGATGCCGAGCTCGGCATCGCCGCCGAGATCGACGAGGCCTGGGATCGGCTCGACGTCTGGCCGCTCTTCACCGAAGGCTTCGAGCTCGTCGTCAGCAGCAAGCATCGACTGGCCGATCGCGACACGATCGAGCTGGACGATTTGCGCGCGGAGCAGTTGCTCAGCCGAACCTTCTGCGAGCATTTCGGGCGCATCTCCGCGAGCCTGCGCGAGCACGGCATCGACGTCGATCATGGCCACGAGATTTCGAGCGAGCGCGACCTCATCGAGCTGGTGGAGGCCGATATCGGCGTGGCCATGGTGCCGCGTACCTCGCCCGTGCCGGAGGGGCTGAAGCGCACCGCGGTGACAGGGCTGGACGCCCGCCGCACAGTCAACCTCTACGGCGTCGCCGGCCGGCAGCGCACGGCCGTCGCCAACGCCATCATGCGCATGCTGCGCGGCGCGGACTGGCGGGCTATTGCGGGCTAGATCAGGCGTCTCCCTCCCCGCTCTTCGCGGGGAGAGGGTCGGGGTGAGGGGTGCGTCCGCAAAGACGGTATGGCTGAGCTCGCAGAGGGTCCCCCTCATCCGGATTGCTTCGCAATCCGACCTCTCACCACAAGTGGCAGGGAACCGCATATGGATCTGACGCGGATTGTCCGCGGGCTTGCTCGGCCTCTCCCGCTTGCGGCAGGGCTGTCCCGGGAAAATCACACATAGATGAGCTCCAGCTGGTCGAGAGAGAACCTGGGCTTTGGCTTGCTGGGATTGACTGGCGGAGGCTTGTCG
>NZ_JADPKQ010000061.1:0-26717 GCF_023074015.1 Bradyrhizobium sp. 142 | reverse complement strand
CATGTCGGAGCCTGCCGTCTTCCCAAAACACCACCTCCCCAAAAGTTCGGTGGACGTCGATGCCAATCACCCGTCGCATTTGCACCTCCTGCCTGAACATATGACGGGAGCTGCGGGCGACACGACAACTACGGATTCGCGCTCCCAGCGCAACCGGGCGAGTCGCAGAGGCGGCCAGCTACTAACTCGAGCTCTCAGCTCATCGTATGCATCGGCCTGCCCGCACATCGTGCTCCCGGTGCCTCTGTCCCGATGGTCGCACCATACGCCACGATGTAGAAAACCGCAGCGGAACGTTGGCACCGAGACATCTCATACCGGTTACCAACCCCATCGAAAGCACCTTCGCCACCGTGCGTCATCGCACGATCCGATCGAAGGGCTGTCTATCCAACAAGACCGCGCTCGCGATGGTCTTCAAACTGGTCGAGGGCGCCCAGAAAAATTGGCGTCGTCTCGATGGCCACAACCAGTTGCCAAAACTCGTTCTCGGTGTGACATTCAACAACGGGATCGAGGTCATCGCCAAGCCGACCGACCGTCAGCCCGTAACCGCCGCCGCCTGACCGGCTCCGGCCGTCACCAAAAATTGGCGATAGCTCCGCGACCCCATTGAGGCTCTCGATGATGCGACGGTCAGCCGACATGATCTGCAGCACAGTTAGGATCGCGCGCCTCCAAAGCCGATGACTCACAGCCACTCGACCTGCAGCACGACGACACGATGCCTGCGGGGCCGCCGTCCCGTTGGTGGCCCGACTGCCGTGATCGAGCAGCTTCGGACATCGTCGCGGCCAACGGCCGATCTGATGCAGCAATCCGGCCGAAGTGACTTGGAAGTTTGACGAACTTACACTACGCAGAAATAGTTTGCAGAAAATCTGCAGGCAGAATCTGAGAGAGTAACGTGCATTCGTGATTTGCAGGGAAACAGCCCATGAGCAGGCCCGAAATCGTTTTGCGTCCGGCTCGTGCTGGCGATGGTCAATCGCTGTTTGACGTCACGGCGCAATCCGTTCAGGGGCTCGCAAAGAGTCACTACACGAGCGAGCAGCTCGCCGGGTGGATGGGAGAACGTACTGCCGAACACTACGAGGACATAATCAAGAAGGGCCGCACGGTTATCGCCGAGGAGAGTGTCGAGGTGTTGGGGTTCGTCGACTCGGATCCTGGCGAGGTGACGCGCCTCTTTCTGTTGCCCAAGGCAGTAGGCCAGGGGCTTGGTAAGCGACTTCTCGAAGCCGGCGTGGAAAATGCGATGAGGGGATATTCGGGACCGATCAAGATAGAGTCCACGCTAAACGCGCAGGGATTCTATGAGCGCCATGGTTTTAGGGCTATCCAGAAAGGATATTTCTCTCATGGTGTTGGGGGAGAGCCGATTGAAATCGTCCTCATGGAAATGGCACAAACATAGTTCCAAAATGCACGACGCGCCTCTTCTGTCTCCCTCGATACAGAATTCCGAGCATTCGCAACAAAATCTGAAACCATAACGGACTTTCTGTTGCAAATATCACTGGCAGACAATCTTGAAAGACATGGCGAGACATTGGGCCTCGAGAAGGCCCTATTTTGCTGAGGAGACTTGCGGACGCGGCGTTGATTGATCTAGATTTCAAGGTGTGTTTTTTCTTTTCGGAGCGAATGACGTGGCGATAGGTACTGTTAAATGGTTCAACCCGACCAAAGGCTATGGGTTCATTGCACCCGACGGCGGCGGCAACGATGTTTTCGTGCACATCTCCGCGGTGGAGAAGGCCGGCTATACTTCGCTCGCTGAAGGAGCGAAGGTCAGCTATGAACTGGCGACGAACCGCAGCGGCAAGCAAGCGGCAGAAAATCTTCGCCTAGGGTAACGCTGCCCGGTACTCTCCTAGTTATACACTCACAATCTTAGACTAGGAAATCGGGCTACGGTTGCTGGGCCTGCTAGTCACCCGACATTCTCATTTGCAAGTTGGAATAGCGACCCTGCCACGTCTCAGCCGTGGTAGGGCTGCTTGTTATTGTACAATGCGTCGGCGCCACAGCGCGGAGCAGGGCGTCGATGCCCACCGCGCTGTGAAATGCATGGCGATCGACTGACCAGATGGGGAACCCGTGGGTTCGAACTTAGGCATCTCTTGAGCTAGGCGCGATCTCCAGCCTCCGTCGAGACTTCTGGAATATATCCCAATTGCTGCTCCAGGGCGGCCACGGTCAGGCGGGCGGCGTCCAATCTCGCAGTCGCCTCACTCAGGGCGGCCCACGCTTTGTCCGACCGCGACACCGCTGCCGAGCCAGTCTCAAACAGGCTATCCTTGAGAGACGGCGCTGCTTCGTCTTGCAGGGCGCGCCCCAAAACCAGCAGCATACTCGTGAGTGCTTGATGCGCGGCAGCGTCTTCTCGTTCCAGGTGTTCCACCAGTGCGAGGGCCTCGCGATAGTGTCGTATCGCTTCGACGATTCTGCTTTCGAGCTCGGTATGGTCGCTCATCTGCCTTTCTCTTCCGCCTCGAGGTCGTAAGTCGGACGCCTCTTCTCCATACCTCAACATGCCATCATGGCGGTTCAAGGGAGCAGGACGAGGAAGAGGGGAAGGGAGAAAAGCGGGAAATCAGCCCGCTCGCAGATCGGGCGGGCCGCCGGCGCTGAAGCTCAACCGCGGTCTGCGCGATCCCGGCCCGTCGTCCTGCGCAGGGCTTTGGCCCTGCTGGTCCTGCCGGGCAGGGATGCTCGGCCGCAGTTGCACCGGCCCGTCCGCTCCGCGGGCCGGGGGGAGGTCTTCGGAAAGAAGACGAGAAAAGACCGGCAGGGCCGGTCCGCAATCCCAAAGGAGCATTCACATGCGTCTCATGAAGGTCGATCCGCGTGCGCTGAAGGACAATCCCGACCGCCTGCGCCAGACCAAGTCCACTCCGCAGGCCGACGCGCTGCTGCTGGCGACGATCAAGGCCGTCGGCATCGTGCAGCCGCCCATCATCACGCCGGAATCCGGCAGCGGCAACGGCTATATCATCAATGCCGGGCATCGCCGCGTGAAGCAGGCGATCGCGGCCGGCCTTGAGGAAATCGACGTGCTCGTCGACGAGGCGGCGAATGATAACGGTGCCATGCGTTCGATGGTCGAACAAATCGCTTTCGAGCCGCTCAACCCAGTCGACCAGTGGCGCGCGATCGAACGGCTCGTTGCGCTTGGCTGGACCGAGGAGGCAATCGGCCTCGCGCTGGCGCTGCCGGTGCGCCAGATCAGGAAGCTGCGTCTGCTCGCGAATGTACTGCCGGCCATGCTCGACCACATGGCCAGGGGCGACATGCCGAACGAGCAACAGCTTCGCACCATCGCCGCCGCGTCGCCCGACGAGCAGAAGGAGGTCTGGAAGAAGCACAAGCCGTCGAAGGCCGATCCGCAGGTGTCGTGGGGGAGCGTGGCCCAGGCGTTGCAGAAGACGCGGATGTATGCGCGTCACGCCAGCTTCGGCGACGATCTCGCGCAGGCCTACGGTATCCAGTGGGTCGAGGATCTGTTCGCTCCGGCCGACGAGGACAGCCGCTACACCACGAATGTCGAAGCATTCCTGGGTGCTCAGCATGAGTGGATAGCGAACAACCTGCCGAAGAAGGGCATCATCGCCGAAACGACGAGTTGGGGCGAGGTGAAGCTGCCGCCGAAGGCGGAACGGGTTCATGGCAAGCCGTCGAAGTCGGATTGCGCCGCCATGTATCTCGACCGTGAGGGGCGTGTGCAGACGGTGCATTACCGCATGCCGGCGGTGAAGAAGCCGAAGGGCGATGCCGCCTCGAGTTCGGACAGCGCCCCGGACGATGCCGGCGAGGTTTCGCAGCCACGTCCGAATGTGACGCGAAAGGGCGTCGAGATGATCGGCGACTATCGCACCGATGCGCTGCGCGAAGCGCTCGGCCGCACGCCGATCGAGGACGACACGCTGATGGCGCTGCTGATCCTTGCCTTCGCTGGCGAGAACGTCTCCGTGACGACGGGAAGCGGCGGTGTCTACTATGGTCATAGCCGCCTGGCCAAACACGCGACGACGTTGTTCGACGGCGACGGCAAGCTTGCGGTCGACAGGGGCGCGCTGCGCATCGCGGCGCGGGCCATGCTGATCGATGTGTTCTCGTGCCGGGAGAACGCGACCAACAGCGGCATCGTCGCCCGCATCGCCGGCGAGACGATCGGCGCGGACGAGTTCCTGCCGGACATGGGCAGTGAGGATTTCCTCTCCTGCCTGTCGCGTGCTGCGCTCGAGGCCTCGTGCAAGGACACGCCGGTCCTACCGCGTCAGCGCGTGAAGGACACCCGCGCTGCACTTGTCGAGCACTTCAAGGAAGGACGCTTCATTCATCCCGCTGCGCTCTTTGCGCCCGATGCGACCAAGCTTGCCGAATGGCTGTCGTCGAGCGCGACTGCCGCCAATGAAGCCGATGAGGTGGACGAGGACGGCACAGGAACCGGCGATGACCCGTCCGACGACGTCGAGGCGTTCAGGGAAGCGGCTGAATAAACGTCCGCCGCCGCTTTCTTCCTCCGAATGACTTCCGCCGCCGGCCCTGCCGGCGGCGGTTCTGGTTCCACACATGCGCACCCATGGAGGACGCGATGTCCGACCCTTTCCCTCAGAATAAAGACGTCGCCGGATTTCCGGCGGTTTCCTTCGGCAGCAGCGCAGATGGCCTTGCCGTCGCGCTTGTCGATGAGACCGCCTTCGCAATGGCGCCTGCACGCGACGGCAGGCATTATCTCGTGACAGCCTGGCGCATCCCGCGTCCGATGAACGAATGGACGCGCGGTGATTTCTATGGCCATTTCGGCGAGCTCGCCGATGAAGCGGCGTTCCGGGCGCGCATGGTCGAGCAGGCCGAACATAGCCGCGAACTGAAGACGCTCTGTCGCCGCGTCACGCGAATCCCCTGCTACACCCCGTGGGGCACATCGCAGGGTGCGACGATCTATGCTGAGGGCATCGTCTGTCATTCGACGGCGGGCCACGGCGGATTTCATCTCACACCTGAGCGCAACGCGCAGGTTCATCCGATGCTGCGCAGCGATGACGGCTACTACGAAGAGGATTGCGCCTGGGCGATCGTCGCCATCACCTTTCTGCATCTGTTCACGAGCTACGAGCGGCGCTGCGCTGAGCGCACGATCAAGGCAAGCGGGCCGGACGCGTGGGAAGCGATCTTCGGCACGATCCTCGGCCCCGGCGAGTCCTACGAGAAAGATCGCCGCGCCTTCGAGCAGGCGCATGCCGATGACTGGATCGTTATCTCGGCGATCACCTCCAGCCACCAGAAGGGGTTCGTCGAGTGCGTGGCCACGCCCGGTAGCAGGCGCGGAGCCGGCACGGAGGAGCGGCGCTTTCTCGTGCCGTCTTGCGAATACGAGGTCGGGCGTTTCGGCTTCGTGGTCGATCCGGAGCGGCACCACGTCTACGGCGGACCATCGGACTTCATCGGCTGGCAACGGAGAGTGGCATCATGACGCTCGCTTCCGATTGCCTCGTTCAACTCGCGCGCATGGAGGAAGCGCGGCGACAAATCCAGCGCCAGCTCGACCTGATCGACAGGCAGATCACGCGGCGGATGACAGCGATGATCCCGCAGCTTCAAGCCAAAACGCACCGGCTACCGGCGCGGCAAGGCTCCGGACCGGACTGCATTTCTCGAGCGATATCGCTCGCACCTCACGGCAATCACGGCCGAGCGCCAGCCGGAGATCGACGCGCTTTCGCGAAAGCTCGCCCGGCAGGATGCAGCCATCGAGGCGTACTGCCTGCGTCATGGGTTTGCGCACGCCCGTCCCGCTGCCCCTCACCAATCGGCTCCCGGTCCGGTCGATCGGGCCGACCCTGTGCTACCATCGTGCAGCCAGAAGGAGCACGACCACGGATGACGCCACGCGCGGCATGCGAACGGTTGCTCGACATCACGAGGCGCGGCATCGGCCAGTCGCGCCGCGAACTTCATCTTCGCCTGGTGGAACGCTGACGCCTTCGGCGGATTCGACTTGTCCGACATCTTCGCTGCGGATCGCACGATCGCGCGCGCCATGGCCATGATCGTCGCGGACCTCGCCGAATCTCCAGTCGCGGAATATCCCGAGGCCTACCGCCGAGATCGAGGAGCTCGCCAGGCTCTGGCGACCGGAGGTCTGGGTGCACTCGGTCGAAACCGCCTGACGTCGCGGGGACTGCCTTCGTTGCGATCGACATGGAGCGACACGCGAGTGCGCGGCAGGTCATGGCGGTCCTTGCCTCCTGGTTTCTCCATCATCGTTCCGGTTCGCCGGATCTCCCCTCGGGTTTGTCGCGCTCGTAAACCGGCGGCCGGGCGCTTTCCAAGGCCGCTATCGCGCCGCGTTGCGGCCGGGGCCGCCGATCTCGGCAAAGCGGGTCCGCGTCCCGCGCGAGGGCGAAAAAGCCCTGCTTGTCCGCAAACCCGCTTCGCTCGATCCGGCAGCCCCGGACCTTGGGAAGCCCCGTGGTTCCGCCGGTTTTTTCCGATCGCACCCGAAGGGAGGAACCGGCAGGTGCAGGCCCAAGCCTTCCGGGAGAACCGAAGGAAAGGATGTTCCCATGACCAAGACCGCTCGCGCTCCTCGCCGACCTGCCAAGGTCGTCCAGCTCCGCAAGGGCACCACCCTCGAAATGGTCAGGCTTGCCTGCCCAGACGCCGCCCAGGCCACCCGCATCTCCGAAAGCTTCGGCCTCTCGGTCCTCGACAGCGACGGCATCCGCGATCTCCATGAGCGCCTGATCATCGAGACGGTCGGCGCACTCAGTGACGGCCTGGGCGAGCGAGCCATGCAGATCCATCTGCAGCGGATCGTCGGCGCCTATGTCGGCTCCGCCCACGGGGCCGGCCAGTTCTACAGTCGCGCGGTGACGGAAGCCCGCGACGCCACGGCCAAGACCGCCAACGACACTCGTGACGAGGACCTCGACGGTCCGGTCGGCTTCGACAGCGCCGCGCAGCGCAAGCGCGAGTTTGCTGCCGACATGGCGCTCCAGTGCCACGCGCTCCGCATGGCGGCCGAAGGCGCCGTCGCAGCCTACGAGCAGGTCGTTGGCGAGGCCTGGAAGCCCTTCGAGCGTCCGCTCGACAATCCGGGCCAGACCGTCGACCGCAAGGCGGCCGAACTCCAGATGGCGGCTCTCGGTTGAGCCACATCGGGCGAGGCTTCGGCCTCGCCCATTTCTCGTCGCTCTGCATCTTAAGGGCCGGTCCCGCGTGGGTCCGACCCTTTGTCATGTCGCAGCCGCGGCGGGCTTGGTCGTCGACCTCCTGATCTCGATGCCTGGACGACGGAAGAAAAGCGAAGGCGAGGCAGGCCAAAGCGCCGCCCCACGCGGCCGTCCCGGCTGTTGGTCCTGCCAGGGCCGGCGGACGGCGCAGCGGCTGCGCCGCCCTCCACTTCGTTGCGGCCCAAGGGTGCGCCGGCCCCCTGAATTCCCTGGCGACGGACCGCCGTGACGGGCCGCGATCGGCGCGGCCCTCGAAACGGAGGTTCAGGACAATGAGCAGGAAAGATAAGAGCGAAGCGTCGCGCCGTGATGTCTATGCGCGCATCACCGACCGCATCATCGCCGATCTCGAAAAGGGTGTGCGGCCTTGGGTGCAGCCTTGGAGCGCCGGCAACGCAATGGGTCGGATCACCCGCCCGTTGCGCCACAATGGCGAACCGTACACCGGCATGAATGTGCTGTTGTTGTGGTCCGAGGGCATGGCCCGCGGCTTCACCTCGCCGATCTGGATGACGTTCAAGCAGTCGGCAGAGCTCGGCGCTCATGTCCGTAAGGGGGAGACAGGTTCGACCGTCATCTATGCCAGCCGATTCACCAAAACTGAGACCGACGAACACGGCGGCGAGGTCGAGCGGGATATCCCGTTCTTGAAGACGTACAGCGTCTTCAATGTCGAACAGATCCATGGCCTGCCCGAGCATTTTTATCACCGGCCGCAGCCTATCCTCGATCCGATCGAACGCATCGAACGTGCCGATCGTTTCTTCGCCAATACCGGCTCCGTAATCCGGCATGGCGGCTCGCGTGCCTTCTTTTCGCCGTCGAGCGATAGCATCCAGATGCCGCCGTTCGAGACGTTCCGCGACGCAGCCTCTTACGTGGCGGTGTTGAGCCACGAGCACATTCATTGGACAGCGGATGCGCACCGTGTCGGCCGTGATCTCAGCCGCTACGCGAAGGATCGTAGCGAGCAAGCGCGGGAAGAACTCGTTGCCGAGATTGGATCCGCGCTGGTATGTGCAGATCTCGGTATTGTCCCCGAGCTCGAACCGAGGCCTGACCACGCTTCTTACTTGGCGAGTTGGTTGACCGTTCTCGCCAGCGACCGGCGGGCGATCTTCTCGGCCGCCGCCCATGCGCAGCGCGCCGTCGCCTATCTGCACAGCCTTCAGCCGCAGGCCGAAGCCGAGCGCGAGGCGGCCTGATGTTTTATGCGCCGCTTGTTGAAGGGGAGGCCGCTCCGTCCTCCCCGATCCGCTTTCGTGTGCACCTGACAAGCTTCTGGAGGATTGAGCCCGGAGCGCGAGCGCGTGAGCGCCTCTGTCGCATTCAAGTGCAAATGCCCAAGGCGCCGCCTCGCGGCGGACACACAGCGGATGCCATTTCCAATTCAGCCTCGCCAGATTGCTGAAGCCCGTGCTTCCGAAGATCATCAGCGGCATCATTCGGTGCGGCAACGATCGCGTCGACATGACGTGGACATCGGGCCTCGGTGACTATCCTGCCACAGCCATCACCTCACGTTCTCCCAAATTGCTGACCGGACGCTTCTCATTGGGGGGTACGCGGTTTTACGGCGGCCTGATCGAGCAAAATCCGTGTCGCGATGGCCCGGATCCATTGCTGCCTGATCGGAAGAGCCGGGAACGCCCGTCGTCATCTCCGATGTTTTCGCGACGGGCGCACCATCTGCGTCCTCGATTAAGGCTGGTCTGACCGAAGGTCGATCCCGCTTCGCGTGCTCTCGATCTTGTCCCCGCAACGTCCGTCCTCGACTTTCTTCCCCTGACCGCAAGCGGTCATTCCTCGCGGTTCAAGAAAGTCGCTGCCGGCCGCCCTCCATTTCATTTCGGCCCTTCGGGTGCAGGTCGATCGCCTCCGGTCTTTCGACCGCCATCGAGGTCGCGATTGGCGCGGCCCGAGAAAACAAAGGATAGACAAATGGCTACCATCGGCACCTTCACCTCCACGGGCAACGGCTTTTCCGGCGCCATCAAGACCCTCAATCTCAACGTCAAGGCCAAGCTGATCCGCGTCGAGAACCCTTCCGACAAGGGACCCCACTTCCGCATCTACGCGGGCAATAATGTGGAGCTGGGTGCGGCCTGGCAGAAGACCACCAAGGACACCGAGCGCGACTACCTCTCGGTCAAGCTGGACGACCCGAGCTTCCCCGCCCCGATCTACGCCACCCTGATCGAGGTCGAAGGCGAGGAAGGCCTGCAGCTGATCTGGTCCCGACCGAACCGGGACTGAAGCTCCCGCCAGAAGGCTCCGCCGCGAGGCGGAGCCTTCCTCCATCATGCGGAGACACTCATGACCGTCGCCGACACGATCGAAGAGCTGCGAGCCGAGCTGCGCAACTGCCTGTTCACGCCCGCCGAGCGCAAAGCACTCGAGGCCGAACTCACCGAGCTCATTCGCCTGCGCGATGCGGCGCTCGCTGCTGGGGAGGGGGTAAGCCCCTTCTCTTTACTCGGCTTCGGTGGGCGCCGGCCGCGTTTATTCCGTTGAGGGGCGTCGTCCTTTAATGAACTGGGCTGGGGTCAAGGTCGGCCTCGGGGAGGCTTTATTTCATAGCGCATCATTTGGCTGCCCATCGATCGAAATCACACTTAGCTCGAATAATCCCGGCCCGCTCTAGGTGTGCAGCACGTCGATGGGAAGCGTCTCCAGCTTGGCATCGTTGCGCTTGAACGGGGGCGGCCGTGGCTCTCTGGCTGCACGGGAACAGTATGGATTTTGAGGGAACAGCGGTTGGCGAATGAATCGGCGCGACACTCACGAACGGCCGCCGCAAAGGTCACATTTTTATCAAGAACTCCATGCTAACTGTAAACTGATCGTTGCGGCCGGATGTACGCCGTGGCATCACGAGCCCCGGCTTTCATGCCGGGGTTTTTCGTGTGCACGGCTTCGAAAAATCAGCCACGTCATCACTTCTGAGCGACAGCATCCTCTCCGACAGGATCGCGCTCAAGCCAAAATCCAGGGCCCTGAAACCAAACTTTTGCCGTGTCGTCAGGTTTGGGATCATCAACGTGCAGCGCACGAATCGGGACCTTGCCAGGCGGTTGGCCATCGAGCGCGGTATGCAGTCGCTTTCCCGCCTCCTCGTCGCGTCCCCCCATACAGGGATAGATAGACACGACGCCAATCGATGAGGCCTCGAACCGGTCTCCACGCCGGATCACGCGGAGAAGAAAGCCCCTCCAGGACTCATCTGTCAGCGGCATCAGAAGCCGGCCGCCCTCGACAAGGCGATCGAGCCAGAGGCGGGATGGGTGAGTGCATCCAGCGAACACGATGACGATATCAAGCTCACCAACGTCGACGGCCCGGCCGTCGCCTGAGACGACTTCGACCTGCGGCCAGCCCGCGACGTTCGCGCGAGCCTGAGATGCCAGCGCTGGATCGGTTTCAACCGCCGTCACGCGACCAGCGGATCCGACGATCTCAGCCAGCACCGCCGAATAGTATCCGGTCCCGGCACCGACCTGGAGCACGCGTTCGCCGCGCGCAATATGAAGATGGTCCAAATTGCGCGCCCAGAAACTGGGCATCCCATTGTTGAGATTACGGCTCGCATCGATGGTCACGAGAACGTCATGATAAAGCCAGCGCGGGTCGGTATCGGGGGTCACGAATGCGTCGTTGTACGGGTCTGAGATGATGCGCCACGGCCCGGGACCGACGAATGGCTCGCGTGGAACAGACGCAAATGCCTCGATCAGCTGAGAATTGCGCAGGACCGGGGTTTTGCATCGCAGGTCTTCGGCATACCAGCGGCGGGCCTCTGCCAAAATGTCGTCCATGTAGCTCCTCCTGTGACAACACAGACGATACGACTAAGGGCCCCGCGCGCGGACACTTCAAATATTTATTTTGATCCGCTGTCCGCGCCAGACGAGGTGAAGCGCATACTGGTATGGCCATGGAAACATTGACGACTCTTCTGAAGCCTGATGACGCGGCTACCGCCGCCGCCGACGTTGGATCTGCCATCGATGCGCTGTCCGATATCGATCTCGTGCGGCTCAAAGCTCTGGCGCGGTTGTGGAGTCGCGGCCTGCCGGGAGGACTCGGCTGGAGCGACATCCTCCACGAGGCGATTGCGCGCGTCCTCGACGGCTCGCGGCCTTGGCCGCCCGGCGTGCCCATCCTGGCGTTCCTGTCGGGCGTCATGCGCAGCATCTGCAACGATCATTGGCGGCGTGCGCGGTATGAGCAAAGGCTGCTTGTGAGCCGCGATGATCCGGACCAGCGAGGATGGCCCGGTGTGGAGGCCGACGAGGTGCCCGATCCGGAGCGGATCCTGGCCGCCGCGCAGATGCTGGCCCACGTCTATCGGCTGTTTGAGGCCGATACGCTGGCGCTGAAGATCATCGCGGGGATGACTGACGGCTTGACGGCGAGAGAAATTTGCGAGCTCCACGATATGTCCGAGCTCGACTATGACACGACGCGAAGGCGGATGCGGCGCACGCTGCTGCGCGATCAACGTAACTGGAGTAAGTGATGACACGCTGGGACCCTGGTCTCGATCTGGACCGCTTGCTCGAAGCCCTGGGCAAGGAAATCCTCGTCGCGACCGATGAGGAGGTGTGGCAGACATCCGGCCTTCAAGGATGGAACGTCGCGGGCGCCGCCATTGAGGTCAGAGCGCTGATCAGCGCTGCGCGCGCGGATGTGGACGGAAAAGTTCATCGGAACTTTGATCAGAACCGGAACGAAGAGTCCGGCGAACCCGGAGCAGGGCCGCGGCCGGCCCGGCGGCGTCGGTCCTCGGCATATAATCACCGGCATTGAGCGAGCGCGGAGGATACCCAGGCAAGTGGCCTTGCTATGCTGGTGATGTCGCCCAGCGATCAGGCCTCCCTTGCCACCGGCACCCACGACGACATTGCAGAGCGTTAATGCATGACCGTTCAGTTGCGCGCGGATCTGCAGCGGCCCGTCCATAGATCGAGGAGCGCCGCGGCGAGGAGGATCGTCACTCCGCAAGCGATGTAGAGTTCAGCTTCGGCTGTATTCGGGAGTAAGGTCGGAAGCAGGAAGATCGGCGCTCCGACGCCTCCGGTCAGCAAGGTGGTGAACGCCTGAATGCGCCCGATAAGCTTCGAATCGACCACAGTTAAGAGATGCCCGTTGGCCGCAGCTCGCGACAGGTTCCAAAGCATTCCAGCCAGGGAATAGAGCACGATCGCGACAAGCGGGTCAGTAGCAAAGGACAGGACGATCAGGGAGCCCGCTGCTGCTGCGAGAACCGTCGTCGTCGCTCGCGCCATTCTTCTCGCCACCGCCGGAATCCCTGCGACCGCAAGCGCGGCCATTCCGGCGACTGCAGCCGTCATCTCGAGCGTGCCGAAGCGGTGACTACCTCCACCGAGCGAATGGACGACGAATCCAGGCAACAACAGGTTTGTGATCTGGATCACGGCAAAGGCCAGTCCCACCGTGACGGAAGCCGACAGGCTTTCTGGTTCGTTCAAAAGATAGGTGAGCGCTTCACGCGAAGCCGAAAGCAAATTGAGGCCCTTCGCTGGCCGGCCGTTTCCCGTCAGGCTCCCCAACAAGGGCAGAACGGACACCGCCACACAGGCAAACAGGACGGCCGCAGTCGTGCTGCCCAGACGATTGATCGCGTAGCCGGCAACGCCGGTCCCTAGGGCAAGCCCCCCTTGGTTGAAGAAGGACAAGCGCATGTTGAATCCCATGCGCTCAGTCTCGGGCACCAGCGATTGGAGGATGCCGCTCATGGCTCCTGCCAGAAGCGCGTAGCCGAAAGCTCCGAGAACTGCTGATAGAAGCAGAATGGGACGCGAGAGCGCATCAGGCAAAATTTGCACCGGGGCCAACATCAGCAAGCCAACAGCTGTCCCGACGCGGTGACCGTGAGGCGACTATAACGGTCGACGAGGTATCCGCTGAGCGGCGCCAGGACGAAACCAGCGAGGCTGGAGGCCAGCAGCACCAAGCCCACCAGGTTCGATCCACCCACTGCGAACGCAACCCACGTCGGCAAGACGATCCCGACGCCGACGATGAAGAACGAGACGGATGAAAAGCCAACGAAGCAACGTCGCTGCATCGCTCGCGAATGGAACCCATGCATTTCTTTTGCTTAGCTCACAATCGCAAAACTATCTTCAAGAAACCGCGCGCGGAGTTGCTGGGAGAGAGCGCAGGCGTTGAACTCCTTCGCCAGCGCGATGCGGCGCTCGCCGCCGAGGAGGGGACGTAAGCCCCCTCTCTTTAGCTCCCCTTACGGTGTGGCGCCGGCCGTGTTTGTCCCGTTGAGGGCGTCCTTGACGGCCTTGGCTGGCGTGAAGGTCAGTTTCCGGGAGGCCGCGATCGTGATTGTCGCGCCGGTCCCCGGATTGCGACCCTCGCGGGCAGGCGATTCCTTGATTTTGAACTTGCCGAATCCGGCCACGCTGGTCTCGGCGCCGCTCACGGCGGCGTCTGCGATCGCCTTGAACACGCCATCCACGATAGCCTTCGCCTGGGCCTTTGTCATGCTGTACTCGTCTGCGATCTTGTCGGCAATCTCATTCGCGGTCGTCATGGAACGGTTCCTTCTTGCGGTCATTTCCTTCCGTCTGACACCAAGATTGCCGCACGGGTAGGGCCGATATCGCAAGCTGAGCCGTAATCCCCGGAAAACTGCCGAATTATCGCGCTTTCTCCTCCGCGCCAGCGTATGAAACGTATGGTTCGCATCGAAAGGAGACGAGGTATTGGAAACTTCGTCCGAATTGAACGCTCTTCGGAGCAGCATCGACAATCTGGACGCAGCTTGGTTCACATTCTCGCGGAACGCTTTAGGTGCACTCGGCAGGTCGGAGAACTAAAGGCGCGGCTTCAACTGCCCGCGGCAGATCCAGTTCGGGAGGAAAGACAGATCGAAAGACTGCGCGTGCTCGCACAGGCGGCCAACCTTGACCCGGATTTTGTCCAGAAGTTCCCAGCATTCACTATCAAAGAAATGATTCGGGATCACGACCTTGCTCGTGAAGAGCTCGGCGAGCGGTAGAACTGTGTCGTTCAGCGCGGGCGACGCCCACCTTCCTTGCTGGGGATGCACATCTTGGGTCCGGCTGATCGGAGTCCGCAGGCGCGCGTACGGTTCGCGCACTGCGGCGTCCTGCTCTCCTCAGGTGCCACGATCCTGGGCGACGTCACCATTGGCAACTTTGCCAGAATCGATGCCGGGGCAGTCGTCACGCCGAACGTGACAGCTCTGGTTGTACCGCCCCGTTGGCGTGCCGGCGCACCTTTCAAACTGTTTGGAAGGCGTGGTTTCAGCAGAGGGTGTGCACGCTGCGGCCCTACCGGCGGCGACCCCGGACATTGCGGAGAAGTATCTCGAATTCATTGTCGAGGAAGTGATGCGGCCTCGTAACCAAGTCGTCGCCACCAGACCGCAACACTGATCAATAGTACCTGCTGTCATCGCAAGCCACCGCTCGCGGTGATGACTTCACCAGTGATCCATGCAGCATCATCGGACGCTAGAAAAGAAACCACCTTCGCAATATCGTCGGGGCAACCAATGCGCCGAAGGGCAGTACGGTTCACTGTCATTGCTTCTAGCTCAGCGGTAAGAACGCGCCGTGTCATGTCTGTCTTAGTTGTTCCCGGCGCGACGGCATTCACGCGCACGCCACTGGGCCCCAATTCCCGCGCCAACGCAATAGTGATGGCCTCCACCGCCGCTTTCGCGCTCGAATAAATGGAGTAGCCGGGGGCCCGGCATACGAGCATTGATCGAGCTTATGTTGATTATGGCCCCGCCTCGGTCGCCAAAAATGCGAGCTGCGGTTGCGCGCCGAACAACTGGCGTATGTCGGCGATGTCCGCTTGTATGGCTTCCGCCGAGCCGCCGTTAGCTACAATGTCCGCGACAATCTGCTCTGCTTCGGTCTTGGATTTGTGAAAGTTGACGATCACTTTTGCGCCTTCTTGGGCCAACCGACGAGCTATAGCGGCGCCTATGCCGCGCGATCCGCCCGTTACCAAAGCCCCTTTACCTTCCAAGCGACCCATCACCATAACCTCATAGCCAGACGCCTCTAAACATACTTGTAGATTGAAATGTGTCTGCTCTTCAACGCAGAGCGCGCCGTAGCTCTGTCGGTTAGGTCAAGTGTGATCCCGTACCGAAGGGAGCCGAGCCTGGACCATGACGTATCCGCGCTTGCCCTTGGCGCGCTCCAGCCGTCCGAAGGCCTCACTGGCCTCGGCGCTGTCGTCGAAGGTCTGCACCATCACCTTGCCGTTCGTGCCGATCCGGCCCCAGTTGCGGACCAGTGACGCCCCGCCGAACAGGGGCGGCTGGATGGATAGCATGTAGAACCGCCGCATATTGCGGGTCGGATCGATACGACGAAGATGAAGCGGCTTTGGCTCGGGGATCAGCATGGGTGGATTCTCGCTTCCTTGGGAAGCGGCGTCCAATGAGTTTTATGAATCGACCGAAGTGCATCGATTCATTTTTCGATGCTTCAGTTGACCCAGGATGTCGCAACCCCGTCCGCCATCATCGAGCACGCGCTTCCTCAATGAGGACCTCGCCAATGGAGTCCCTCACGGTGCGAAGCTTGCGACCATATCGATCCTCATCCTGGCTGCCGCTGACAGGGGAGAACGCGCCAGCACGGAGGAGATCCTGCGGCGGCCAGGATTTCGAAGCCTCTCCCCTCGCGCGGTCGGCCTCGCAGCGCGGCGGGCTCAGCTCTGGCGCGTCAATGTCCGCGATCCTGGTCTTCACGCCATTCAGCCAGAACGTATCGCCGTCGACGACGCAGGTACGCGCGGGCCATCGTCGCAGAAAGGAAGACCCCAGCCAGCGCATCCGTGCGGGGCGAGACGATTGCCGGCCCCACTGATCCGCAATCCCTAAACGCTCACAGCGAGAGAAGCGCCCGCCAGGGCAATGGCGAAAAACAACGCCAGTGTGGGGTCCCATGGGGCGCATGCCGGAGGTATCTCACTGGTCTATAGTCTCGACTGGGACGACCCCCTCGAAGAGCGGCGCGGTTGAAGAGAGCCGGACGGCGCCGCCGACCCTGAGGTGACATGGATCACCTTGCATCGCCAATTTAACTCTCCCAATTTAGCTCGCCCTCTGGCATTTTCGGCCCTCTCAGAGAGGTAAACATGCCGAACCGGATTCCGCTCGACCCCAGCTTGCCGAAAGCCTTCAACGCGACCCCGAATGAGGCGCGTAGCAGGGCGCAGCTCGATGAATGGTGGGATCATCCCTACGGCATCACCTTGTCGGATGGCCGCATCGAGGTTCGGTGCCTGAATGGCGGGGCATGGGACCGTTCGACCCATCTTGGTGTTGCAGACAATTACGATGCAGCCTGCGCATTGGCCGAAGCGAAACAGGCGGAATGGCTGAAGTTCCGCGAGCGTCCCACCGTCCTACTCGACGGTGATCAGGTTCTTGTGACCCGCATGGGACAGAGGCCGGACGAGTCACCGCAGCAATTGGCAGCATTCCCATCACCGGAGGCAGCTAACGAGTACCTGCGCGCCAACTACCCCGAAGCGTAGGCACCCTGATAACGGCCTCCACAGAGAACCCCGTGCCTTGCTTCGCCAGGCCTTCGACCGATCCGCGTGGAAAGGGATGTCGTCCGACCCGGTCTGCTTCGTCTGGTGCAGGAAGTCGACGGTCTCGGCGTTGATCTCGCACCTGCTGCGGTCTTTGGGCGAGACCCTGCGGGGACGGCTCTACTCGCTTCGCTCACGAAGCCCGCACGCGGTCTTTCGCGCATTCGCGTAACGATCCTCTCGCGGTCCCGGATCATCCGCTGATCCTCGACTTTCCACGGGGAAGGCTTGGCCGCCTTTCGCACCATCAGCGCACCTCACCCGCTTCCTTCCGGTGGAATCTGTTCTCGCCAACACACGCCCGCATGTCGGCGCGCCGGAACCAGATGGCCCGCCCACACCTCAGTGGGGGATTGCCCGCCGTGAAAATGATCTGTTCGTCGGTACGCATGCGCAGCACCTCATGCGGCAGGATCAGCGGCCGGCGCGTGAGCTGTTTGGAACGTGTCCGCGACGAGCCCGACATTTGCGACGAGCGGCTTAGCTGATCGACCTCGACCGTCGTGTCGCCGCAGCGCTTCGAAATGTAGTCGGCGGTCTCCGGATCATTGATCGCGGCGAAGGAGATCCATGACGCGCTCTCGAACCATTTGCTGGTCGCGTCGCGGCCGCCATAGGCCTCCCGCATCTGCCCGATCGACTGATAGAGCATCAAGAGGGTGATGCCGTACTTACGACCGGCATCGCGTGCCGTCTCAAGAATGCGCAGATAGCCGAGACGGGCGACCTCATCGAGCAGGAACAGGGTGCGGTCGCCGACCACCCCATCGCGGTTGTAGATCGCGTTGAGAAGTGCGCCGATGATGACGCGGGCGAGGCCGGCATGATTCTCCAGCGTCTTGAGGTCGAGGTTGATGAAGATGTCGGTTCGGCCTTCGGCGAGCTCCCCTGTCGTGAAGCTCGACCCCGACACCAGCGCGGCATAGTTGGCGTAGGAGAGCCAGTGGGTCTCCTTCACCGCGTTGGCGTAGACGCCGCTGAAGGTCTCCGGCGTCATGGCGATGAAGGGCGCGACGTTCTCCTTCACGAACTCCGATTCCGAATTGTCATAGATCGTCTGAAGCCGCTGGCGCAGCTTCGGCTCCGGCTCGGACAGGTTGGCGCGGACCTGGCGCAAGTGCTGGTCCTTCCTGTCCGTATGACCGGACAGGCAGACGTCGGCGATCAGTGCCGTCAGGAGCTGCAAGGCCGAGGCGCGGAAGAAGTCGTCACGGGCGGAGCCGTGGCGCGGATTGTCGGTCATGATCCATGACGCGACGGCTCCGATGTCCTCTTCCTTGGTCGCGCCGTGCAGGCCGATCCAGTCCAGTACGTTAAAGCCGCTTCCCGAGGCGCGCGGGTCGAGCACGAAGACCTGCCGGCCTGCGTCCCGCCGGTGCGTGCTCACCATTGGCGCGACCTCGTTGGAGGGGTCGAGGACGACGAGGCCGCCGCCCCATTTGAGGGTTGTCGGCACCGTGATGGATGTTGTCTTGAAGCCGCCCGATCCCGCGAACACGATGCCATGCGATGAGCCGAAGGAGGCATCAAAGCAGAGCAGGGGGGACCTGCCGCCGGCGCCCCACGTCTCGGCGTCGTCTGCGCGGAAGGATTTGTCCGCGACCGCATCCCGATCGACACGATAGCGTTCACCGGCCACGACGCCGCCCGCCTCCGGGAACAGCCGTGCGGCCTCCGTCATCGCCATCCAGGCGGACTCGCCATGGATGGCTCGCCGGCCTCGGACGCGGCGCGGAACGCTAGCTGCGAAGGCCGTGTTGCCCTTCATCGCGACGCGCAGGGCGAACACGGCCACGAGCGCCGTCATGGTTGCGCCGATGATGGTCGCCGGATCGGCGTAGGCGACAAGCCGGTCTCCGGCCGGCACCGCGCCGGCGAAGGAGTGGAGGCGCGCGGTCTCCCGCGACGCGGCGATGGCGATGACCAGCAGGCCACCCAACACGACGCTCCAGCCGGCGGACCGGATCGCGGTCGCACCCGCCGCCGCGAACAGGAAGACCAGGCCCGCGGCGGCCGCCAACGCGTAGGGCATGACGATGCCAATCCGGCCGAGGACCAGGCGCGCGTTCGGCGTTGCTCCGAACTTCGCAAACCACACCTCAATGCCGGTGACGGCAAAGCATAAGCCCGCCATCAGCACGGCCGGCGCGATCGCCAGCGCGAACTTATTTGCCTTCATGGCCGAACGCCTTCGCGCCGATCGCCATCAGGCGCTGGCGTTCCAACTCATTGCCGTGAAGACGGTCCTTGGCGTCGATCAGCAGGCCCAGCAGCAGCGCCCGCTTCTCGTAACGAAGCCCGGCCTTGGCAATCAGGCCGCCAAGCTCGATCTTCTCTCGCGTATCCTTCTTTCTGATATCACTGGCCTCAAGCCTGCGCATGCGCTCAGCCCTGTTCAACCGCGCCCGAAGACGCGCCAAGCGTGACCGCAGGAAGCACCTTGGTGGTTCGGGAGCCATCCTTGCGAAAGCGGCCAGCGATCTCCTCGAAGGTCGACAGCAGCGCCCCCTCGTCAATCTCGAACTCGCCGATGCCGGCCTTCAGTGCGATCCGGCCGATGCGCTCGGCCTCCCGCGTCTCGGCCTGCTTCAGCTGGTCCTGGAGCCGAGCGATTTCGTCCCTGATCTGCCGCGAGGGCTTTTTCATTCCGAAAGACCTTTCCTGTCGGTTTTGCGTGGAAAGCGCCCGACAAGGAAAGCCGGGCTGAGCGCGAAGCGCGACCCGGGTAATTAACGGGGTCGGCGAAGCCGACGCTTTGGAAGATCATCCCGCCGTTCCGAAGGAGCGGTCCAAGGGCGCAGTTATACGTCGCTGACGCGACGTCCTGCTTCCCGCCCGGAAAGGGCGGGCCGATCCCGACGAACAGCATGTTCGTTCGTCCCAGGATCGCGCTGCCGTGGCCATTACGCATTTCACCGTCCAGATCATCGGCCGCGCCAGTGGACGCAGCGCCGTTCTGTCGGCCGCGTACCGCCATTGCGCCCGCATGGAGCATGAGGCGGAGGGGAGGGCCGTCGACTACTCGAACAAGCGCGGCCTGGCGCATGAGGAATTCCTCCTGCCGCCCGACGCACCGGACTGGGCGCGCGCGCTGATCGCCGACCGCTCCGTCGTGGGCGCGACTGAGGCGTTCTGGAACAAGGTCGAGGCGTTCGAGAAACGCTCCGATGCGCAGTTCGCTCGCGAAGCGATCATCGCGCTGCCGGTGGAGCTCACGACCGAACAGAATATCGCTCTCATGCGCCAGTTCGTAGCGCAGGAGATCTTGTCGCGAGGACAGGTCGCCGACTGGGTCTATCACGACGAACCCAATAATCCGCATGTCCACCTGATGACGACGCTGCGGCCCCTGACGGAGGACGGTTTCGGCGGCAAGAAGGTCACTGTGCTAGGTGAAGACGGCACGCCGCTCCGCACCAAAGCCGGCAAAATCCGCTATGCGCTCTGGGCCGGTGACAAGCACGAGTTTTTGGCGCAACGGGCGCGGTGGATCGATCTACAGAACCACCATCTCGCGCTCGCCGGCCTCGACATTCGGGTTGACGGCCGCTCCTATGCCGAACGCGGCATCGATCTCATCCCCACCAGCCATATCGGTGTCGCGGCAAAAGCGATCGACCGGAAGGCGAAACGGTGCGGCGCCGCGCACGGCCTCGATCGGCTGGCGGTCTTCGAAGAGAGCCGGGCCGAGAATGCCCGTCGCATCGAGCGCCGGCCACAGATCGTGCTCGAGCTTGTCAGCCGCGAGAAGAGCGTCTTCGATGAGCGCGATATCGCCAAGGCGCTGCATCGCTATGTCGATGATCCCGGCACCTTCCAGGCTCTCCTGAACCGCATCCTCAAAGGTGCGGATGTCGTGCGGTTGCAGGCCGAGGGCATCGACTTTGCGACCGGCGCGCGGATGCCGGCTCGGCTTACGACGCGCGAGCTGATCCACCTGGAAGCCGACATGGCACGACGCGCGATCGGCCTTGCCAGGACCAACAGCTTCGGCGTCCGGGAGAAGGTCTTAAGCGAGGTGCTGGCGCGGCATGCGCAGCTCTCGGCGGAGCAGCGCGCGGCGCTCGAGCATGTTATGGCGCCTGCCCGGATCGCGGCCGTGATTGGGCGCGCTGGCGCCGGCAAGACGACGATGATGCGCGCGGCGCGCGACGTATGGGAAGCGGCCGGGTATCGCGTCGTCGGCGCGGCGCTTGCCGGCAAGGCCGCCGAAGGGCTGTCGCGCGAAGCGGGGATCGTCTCGCATACGCTGTCGTCGTGGGAGCTGCGCTGGCAGAACGGCCGTGACGCCCTCGATGGGCGGACCGTCATGGTGATCGACGAGGCCGGCATGATCGCCTCGCGGCAGATGGCGACCTTCGTGGAAGCCGCCTCGCGCACTGGGGCAAAACTTGTCCTGGTTGGTGATCCCGACCAGCTTCAGCCGATCGAGGCGGGCGCCGCCTTCCGGTCGATCACTGATCGCATCGGCTATGCCGAGCTCGAGACCATCTATCGCCAGCGCGAGCAATGGATGCGGGACGCTTCGCTCGATCTCGCGCGCGGACGCATCGCCGATGCTCTGTCCGCCTATCGCGCCCAGGGCCGCATTCTCGGCTCCGAGCTGAAGATCCAGGCGATCGACAATCTGATCGCGGATTGGAACCGAGATTACGATTCAACGAAGACCTCGCTGATCCTCGCCCATCTGCGCCGCGATGTGCGCTCCCTCAACGATCTGGCGCGCGGCAAGCTGATCGAGCGCGGCCTCCTCGATGAAGGACATGCGTTCCGGACGGAGGATGGCGAGCGCCGCTTTGCTGTCGGCGACCAGATCGTGTTCCTGCAGAACGAGGGCTCGCTCGGGGTCAAGAACGGCATGATCGGCAAGGTCGTGGAAGCCGGGCCAGGGCGATTCATCGCTGAGATCGGCGAGCGCGAGCATCGCCAGCGGGTCGAGGTCGATCAGCGGTTCTACGCCCACGTCGATCACGGCTACGCCACCACCATTCACAAATCCCAGGGCGCAACCGTCGACCGGGTGAAGGTGCTGGCGAGCCTCTCGCTCGACCGCCACCTGACCTATGTCGCGATGACCCGGCATCGCGAGGACGTGGCGCTCTATTACGGCCGCCGGTCGTTCGGCTTCAACGGCGGACTGATCTCGGTCCTGTCGCGGCTGAACGCCAAGGAGACCACCCTCGATTATGCCAGCGGCCGCTTTTATTCCGACGCGCTGCGCTTTGCCTCCAACCGCGGCCTGCACATCGTCCAGGTCGCCCGCACGCTCGTCCGCGACCGTGTCCGCTGGACCATCCGCCAGAAGGACAAGGTGGCCCGACTCGCGCGACGCCTGCGCGCCCTCGGCGAGAAACTTGGGCTGGCTAAAGCGCGCACATCAACCGTCACCCCCACGAAGAAGGAGGCCCCACCCATGGTCGCCGGCGTCACCACGTTCCCCAAATCCCTGATCGATACCGTCGAGGACAAGATCCTCGCGGACCCCGCAATCAAGAAGCAATGGGAGGATGTCTCGACGCGCTTCCGCCTCGTCTTTGCCGATCCCGAACGTGCCTTCAGGGCGGCAAACTTCGACGCCATGCTGAAGGATTCCGCTGCGGCGACGTCGACGCTCCAGCGTCTTGCTTCGGACCCCGAATCCTTTGGGGCGCTCCGCGGGAAGGTCGGTCTGCTTGCGGGCAAGGCCAAGGGCCAAGAACGCCAACGGGCCGAGGCCAATGTACCGGCGTTGAAGAAGGATATCGAGCGCTACTTGCGTCTTCGCGCCGAGGCCGAGCACAAGCATGAGGCTGAGGAACGCGCGATCCGGCACCGCATCGCCATCGACATCCCTGCTCTGTCGCGCGATGCCCGCCGTGTGCTCGAGCTCGTGCGTGACGCCATCGACCGGAACGACTTGCCGAGCGCGCTGGAGTTCGCGCTGGCGGACCGGATGGTGAAAGCGGAAATCGAAGGCTTCAACAAGGCGGTCGCTGAGCGGTTCGGGAAGCGGACCTTCCTGCCGAACGCCGCCAGAGAGCCGAACGGTCAGGCCTTCGAGATGGCGGCGGCCGGCATGGATCCGGTGCGTCGCGACCAACTGAAAGAGGCCTGGCCGGCGATGCGCACCGCGCAGCAACTCGCCGCCCAAGAGCGCACCGCGCAGGCTCTCAAGCAGGCCGAGGCGCAGCGCGTGACGCAGCGCCAGGGACAGACCTGAAATGAGGTCCCGGCGCTTCCCTGTGATGATCCTGGCGGCCGGGGCCGGCCTCATAGTGGTCGTGGCGGTCGCAGGGTGGTGCGCCGGACTGCGCATCAACATGACGCCGAGCTACGCCTTAGGCCTGTGGCGGATCGCGCCGCTGGACCGCGCTGTCGCCGTGGGAGATCTCGTCTTCATCTGCCCGCCGGACACGGCGGAGTTCGAACGCGCCTTCGACCGCGGCTACATCCGGCGCGGCCTGTGCGCCGGGGACTTAAGCCCGCTCATCAAGACCGTCGCCGCCCTCAGTGGTCAGCGGGTCGATATCGCTGAACGGGTCTCGATCGACGGAAAGCCGCTGCCCGAGTCCGATGTCCAGCACAGGGACGCCGCCGGCCGTCCGCTCTCACCGTTTGTCGGCGGCGTTATTCCCGCCGGTGAACTCTATCTCCACTCCGATTTTCCAGGCTCCTATGATTCCCGATACTTTGGCCCGATCCCGTCATCGGGTGTTCTCGGCCTCGCGCGGCCTATTCTCACGCTCAGCCCGTAGCGTCTGGAGCACCGCGGCAATGGTCGTCGCGGCCGCCGCGGTGGGCGCCGGTGCCTGGAGCGGCGAGGGGCTCACCTTGCCGCTCGCCTGCGCCTTCCCGGCGCTGTGGGCGTTCGCCCCATCACGGATCGCGGCGGCAATGGTCTCGGCGGCCTATTTCCTGGCCGCCTCGCGCGGGCTTCCGCAAGGAGCGCTCAATTTCTTCGGCGCCGACTTTGGCGTCGGCATCGCCTTGTGGATCGGCGCCGCGGCGGCCTTCGTCCTCGTCCATGCCGTCGCCTGGCAAAGCCAGCCGGGATCGGGGAGGGCGCTTTCGTTTGGCCTTGCGGCGATCTTGATGAGCGTGCCGCCGTTCGGGATCGTCGGATGGGCGCAGCCGGTCACGGCGGCCGGCGTTCTGTTTCCAGGCTGGGGTTGGTGGGGATTGGCCGCAACAGCGGCCATCCTGCTCACGATGACGACGCGCAAATGGCCGATCGCCGCGCTCGTCGCGACCGGCTTTTGGACCTGGTCGGCTTCGCACTGGATCGCACCGTCGCAACCAGACGGCTGGGTCGGACTCGACATCCGGCTCGGGAGCGCGCTCGGCCGCGCCCCCGACCTCGAGCAATCCCGTACGCTCCTCCAGCGCGTGCACGAAGCCGCCGGGGGTGGGGCGCGCGTCATCGTGCTCCCCGAAAGTGCGGCCGGGCTGTGGACGCCGACCACGAGCGGCTTCTGGATGGATGGTCTGCGCGGCACCGGAATCACGGTGATCGCCGGCGCCGCGATCGTCGATCGCGAAGGCTATGACAACGCCATGATCGAGATCGGCGCCGGCCATGCGCGCGAGCTCTATGGCGAACGCATGCCGGTCCCGGTCTCGATGTGGCAACCCTGGCTCGCCTGGACCGGGCAGGGTGGCGGGGCCAGGGCGACGTTCTTCGGCAATCCCGTCGTCGAGTCGGCCGGCCGGCGCGTCGCACTGCTGATCTGTTACGAGCAGCTGCTCGTCTGGCCCGTCCTGCAGTCGATGCTCCATTCGCCCGACGTGATCGTCGCCATCGGCAACGATTGGTGGACCTCCGGCACCAGCATCCTCGCCATTCAAAGGGCCAGCACCGAAGCCTGGGCTCGACTGTTCGGCCTGCCGCTCGTGCTCGCGTTCAACACCTGAAGGGATCATCATGATCGATGCCGCGACCATCCACCAATGTGCCGATCCCGGCTTAAAGCCCGCGATCGTCGAGAAATTCATCCGGGCGGTCGGATCGCCCGATCCGCTCGCCGTCACCATTCGCGCCGGAAACCGCGTCATCCTCGTGACGCCGCCCAAGACACCCGATGACGCCATGGAGCTGGTTCGCCGCTATATCGGCCAGGCCATGGTCCGTGTCGGCGTGACGCAGTATCCCGCCGGGCTTGGCGTCACCGACGTCGCCGAGCTCAAAACCGATCTTGTTGACGTCTGCGCCAATATCAGGATGGGTACCGCGCTGTTCGGCAAGGTCTACCGCATCGTCACGAAATGGTATGGCGCACCGGTGGACGAAGCGCTCGGTGCCGCGATTGACGCCTGGAAGACCGGGTATTTCGACGGGAAATATGTGTTCGACGAGCCCGATCCCGGCAGCCTGCCAGCACGCAAGGGAGTGCCGGACGCGGATGCAGCTAGCAACAAGCCCGCCGACGGTGATGCGGCCAGGCCTGCAAGCGGTCCCGACCATGAAACCCAGCAGGCCAAGGAGGAGCCGGGCGATCCCAACAAGGCGGGCATCCGGATCGATCTGACCGGCATTGGCGTCAGCAAGCCGAAATAGGTCGTTGGGGATTGCACGGCCTCGGCTGGGCAGCCAGGGTCTAATGGATAGGCCGCAGCGCGCCCGTTCGCCGGCAACCCGCGACACTCTCAGTCGAGCCACTGCCGGGTCATCCGAACGAACGCTCAATCGTGCGGCGCACGCGCACCTTGCCTGGACCCTCGTGGTACTCTTTTATGATGCGGGCTTCCAGTGCTCGCTCGGTCTGAGTGGAGCGGTTGCGCTGGCGCAGGTAGTCGTGCCATGTGTGGAAGTGATAGCGCTCGATCCACATGTCTGGATCCGCCATGTTTCGCGCGATCGACCAACCGTAGGCGCCGTTACGTTGCCGGACGAGCCGAAGGTCCTGCATCATGTCCCGAAACCCCGGCGCGTTTCTCTGCATAACCCGATATTCGATCTCGATCACCACGGGTCCGTCGCGCCCGGTGATGAGAGCCGGCTCCGCAAATCTGAACAGGGCGATAAGTGGAGTTTCTGCCTGACGGCGGGCAAGATTGTCCCGCGAATCAGGAGAGACGATGAGCAGACGAGCACGCCGGAACCACACACCGGCCTTCAAGGCGAAAGTGGCGCTTGCCGCGGTCAAGGGCGACCGGACACTGGCTCAGTTGGCTGAGCAATTCGACGTCCACCCCAATCAGATCACATCGTGGAAAGCGCAACTTGAAGGCGGAGCCGCCGATGTGTTCGGTCCGGGGGGCAGCAGCGCAGCGGCGGCGTTACCCGCCATCGACGTGAAGTCACTGCACGCCAAGATCGGAGAACTGACGCTGGAGAACGATTCCTAAGAAACGGCAGCAACTACTTTCGGCTCCAAGGGCTGGAGAACAAAGCCGAATGCCTTGGCACGCCGATGCAAATTGTTGACCACTCGCGTCCGGTAACGCGTCTCGTAGGACGAGGCCCCGGGATCGACATAGTCCATTCCGTATCGCACAGCATTGTAGAACAGAACTGCGATCTTGCGGGCCGTGGCGGTCACGGCCTTGGCCTTGCCGATGCGCGCTGAGAGCCGTCTATAAAAGGCGCCGAGCGCGGTGTCTGTACGACCCACGGTCACGGCAGCGAGGCGCAGAAGTGCCGCCGCCCGGCCGCCGGATCGGCGCGTTCGCGACGAGAGCATTTTGCCGCCGGAGATCTTGTTGCTCGGCGCCAATCCCAGCCAGGAGGTAAAATGCTTTGCACTTGGCCACGAAGAGAGGTCGTCGCCGCATTCAGCGATCAGCTTCAGCGAGAGGTAAGGACCGAGGCCGTCGATGGTGGTGATGTCCTTTCCGAGCAACGCGAACAGCGCCTCGCGGACGTCAAAAGCT
>NZ_JADPKQ010000534.1:0-565 GCF_023074015.1 Bradyrhizobium sp. 142 | reverse complement strand
CGATCTTGGCCGCAATCGACGTCACCGCCGCCCAGCGCGAGGGATGCTCACTCGCGTGATCCAAAACCATCCGAACCGCACGCGCCCGGACCTCGGGTGGAAACTTGTTCGTTGTCTTGCTCGTCATGGCTCCCCTTCTCAAGAGTTGGAGCCTCCGGCAATCCCGGGGCGGTTCACGCCGGCTCATCTCCTCTCTTGTAGCCGATCCATCGGTACGTTTCTCTCAGCCTCGATTTCGTCCTCGCTTTTGATTCTCGATCAGGACATGGTTCTCCGAATTCACATTGGCTCGAATCAGCGAAGAAGCCAGGTTGGACCACTTCGTGGTCATTGTGGTCCGTGCTCCTCTACGAGCAATGATTTTTGCAATCACCGGGCCTACCACATCTTTCGATGTTGGTTGCCAATGCCCGAATATCCTATGATTGTAACCGCGCACCGAAAGGCGCTGCGATCAATTCCATTGTGAAATGGACCCGCAGAGCGGGACCGCTTGAACCGGTTTGCTAGTTGGAAACTGACCGCTCCTGATCCCTTTCTATCACGCTGCCAGAGACTCTGTCTG
>NZ_JADPKQ010000192.1:0-566 GCF_023074015.1 Bradyrhizobium sp. 142 | reverse complement strand
GACGTCCAATATGTCTGGCGGTTCCTGCGCAACCACAACATCGACCTTGTGGTTCGCAAGTCCTGGTGCGAGAGCAATGACCCGCACTTCACGGCCAAGGCCGCCGATGTTGTCGGCCTCTACGTCGCCCCGCCCGCGAGGGCCATTGTGCTATGCGTGGACGAAAAGCCTTCGATCCAGGCTTTGGAGCGAGCGCAGGGCTATCTGAAGTTGCCCAATGGCCGCGCCTTGACCGGTCAGAGCCACGACTACAAGCGGCATGGCACGACAACGCTGTTTGCGGCACTCGAGGTTGCCACCGGAAAGATCATCGCGACGCATTCAAAACGCCGGCGTCGTGTCGAGTTCCTCGACTTCATGGACAGCGTCACCGCGGCTTTTCCGGACCGCCAGCTTCACGTCGTCCTCGACAATCTCAGCACCCATAAGAAGAACGAGCACTGGCTCAAGGCCCACCCCAATGTGCAATTTCATTTCACCCCGACAAGCGCGTCCTGGCTCAATCAGGTCGAGGTATGGTTCTCGATCTTGCAAGGGCAGTCGCTCAGCGGTGCTTCCTTCACAAG
>NZ_JADPKQ010000403.1:0-26779 GCF_023074015.1 Bradyrhizobium sp. 142 | reverse complement strand
AGCCGGGATGGACGACACATACGCCGTTTCCGAATTTCGGTAAAGCGGAATATTTTTGTAGCGGCGGCTTGACGGCCCTCGCAGGTGTTTTGCCCGTCGCGCGGAGAATTGTTTGCCGGGTGCAGCTACTTCCACCTACTGTTCCGCGGACATCGCGAGGCGCTACTCAGGACCCGCCAAAATCCCGCGGCGAGAATGGCAGGTCCATCACCTTCCATTCCCCGTATTTGTCTGCCGGCAGCATCTTGTAGGGTTGGCAGGCTTGCAGCGCGCTCATAGCGGATTTCACGAGGGCGACGCCCTTTGCGGATGGCGGGGCTTCGATCAGGATCGGCTCACGCGCCAGCGTGCCGTCGGTGGCGAGCACCGTGCGCAGCTTGATGTGCAATTTGTCGGTCGGCTCGACCCCCGCCGGTAGTTTTGCGCAGCTCCTCAAGTGCCGGCGAAGCTCGGCGATCACCTCGGGCGGAAGCTTCGCACTGATCGAATCCTTGGCATCGCCGCCGTCGTCCTTGGGCGCGTCCGTCGGCTCAGGCGGCAATTCCGGCGGCAGGCCCAGCATGATACCGTACTTGACGGTGACGTCGGGCTCGGGGGCCTGATGGGCCGGCAGCGCGGCCTGGGGCTGCGGCATCGCTTGTGGCTGCGGTGCCGGCTGAGACTGCAGCCGCGGCAACGGCTGTTGTGGCGGCGATGGCTGAGGCTGTTTCTGCTGCGCTGGCTCCTCGGGCAAGGCCTGCTGCTGTGACGCTTGCGACGCGGCTTGCTGCTTGGTCGCAGGCTTCGCCGCTGCGTCCGCCTTCTCCTTGTCGGTGAAATCCAGCTTCGGCAGCTTCAGATCGGGCGGCGGCTCCGGCGGTTTCTCCTTCGCCTCTTGCTTGACCTCTTCCTTGGCCTTCTCCTCGGCTTTTGCCTCCTCCTGCTTCACCTGCTCCGGCGTGACCATGTCGACCGACACCGTCTCGGGCGCCGCGGGGTGAAACGGATGGACCTCGCTGATCAGGATGATCAGCCCCACCAGCGTCAGATGCGCGATCGCCGACGCTGCAATGTCCGTCCGTATGATCTTCCGCGATTCCATCGACCGGTCTTGGGTTGCCGCGCTGGTCCTAGCATACCGGATCGCCCTCTCAATCCCATTTCGGCGCGAAGCCGAAATCGGTCAGGCGCCCCTTCGGGCTGGCCAGCGCCGCGACCTGCGCCATCTCGTCGTCCGTCAGCGCGAAATCGAAGATCTCGATGTTTTCCGACAGCCGCTCGACGCGCGAAGTGCGCGGGATCGCGGAAACCTTCTGCTGCAGCAGCCAGCGCAGGCAGATCTGCGCCAGCGTCTTGCGATGGGCGCGCCCGATTGCCGCAAGCGTCTGGTCGAACTTGATGCGCCCCTTGGCGATCGGGCTGTAGGCAACCAGCGCCAGGCCATGCTGGTCGCAGGCCGCCCTCACCTTGGCCTGGTCGAGATAGGGGTGATATTCGACCTGGTTGCAGACAAGCGGCTCCGGGCACAACGCGACCGCCTCCTCGATAAGGGCCACCGTGAAATTGGACACGCCGATGTGGTGCGTCAGGCCCATCCGCTTGGCGTGTGCCAGCGCGCCCAGCGTTTCCGCCAGCGGCACATGCGGATTGGGCCAGTGCAGCAGCAACAGGTCGACGGACGGAAGCCGCAGCCGCACCAGGCTCTCCTTGACCGAGCGCTCGAGATGGTGGGGTGCGAAATGGTTGGTCCAGACCTTGGTGGTGAGGAAGACCTCGTCACGCCGCACGCCCGAGGACCGCATTCCATCGCCGACCTCGCGCTCATTGTCATAGACCTGCGCGGTGTCGATGTGGCGGTAGCCGAGCCGCAGTGCCTGCTCGACCACACGCGCGCAGGTCCGCCCGCTCAGCTCCCAGGTCCCCAGCCCGATCGCCGGGATTTTTGCGCCATTGGCATCCACGAACAGCATGAGGAATCCTCTCTGTCGAAGTCGCCCCCAGGTCGCATTATGGACCCCGCCGGTGACAGTGCCAACGGAGGCCGCAGCACGCGAGGCGGTTATTCAGCGCAACCCTAACGGGACATGGGGTCAGGCTTTGGCGAGCGCCTGGAACACCGTCTCCGGCGCATGCGCGATCACGGCGAGCAGCGCGCGGGCGGGTCCCCGCGGGGCGCGCTTGCCCTGCTCCCAGTTGCGGATGGTCTCGACGGGGACCCCCAATTTGGCGGCAAACTCCATCTGGGTGAGGCAGGCGCGGCGGCGCAAATCGCGCACCGCAAGCGGAGTGGCTTCGGCGGCCGGGCTTGGCATCGCGGGCTGGACCGGAAACTCCTGCCCGTCCCGCAATTCGACGATCCGTCCATCCGCCTTCAGCCGCAACCGCATGCTCGTTCCCCCAAGCGCGGGCGATGATCCGGCAGGCCGCTTAAGTTCGGATTAAAGATAGCAGACTCGTGCCCCGGATGTGGCACAGCGCGCCCCGGGACACGAGAGTGACGGCACCCCCGCTACCCGCCCCCGTCATTGCGAGGAGCTCTTGCGACGAAACAATCCAGACTGCCGCCGCGGAGGGAGTCTGGATTGCTTCGCTGCGCTCGCAATGACGAGGAGAGAGTATGCGCCCGCCTTACTTCAGCCCGAACCACAGGGTGGCGATGCCGAGGAAGGAGAAGAAGCCGACGACGTCGGTGACGGTGGTGACGAAGGTGCCGGAGGCCACGGCCGGGTCGGCCCGCACCCGGTCCAGTGCCATCGGGATCAGGATGCCGCCGAGCGCACCTGCCAACAGATTGCAGATGATCGCGAGTCCGATGACGATACCGAGGCCCGGGATCTTGAACCAGACGACCGCCGCGATCCCTGTGATCACGGCGAAGGCGAGACCGTTGACGAGGCCGACTAGGCCCTCGCGCATCACCACGCGAAAGGCATTGAAAGAGCCGAGCTCGCGGGTGGCCAGCGCACGCACCGCGACCGTCATGGTCTGGGTCGCGGCGTTGCCGCCCTGGCTTGCGACGATCGGCGCCAGCACGGCGAGCGCCACCATCTTCTCGAGCTGGCCCTCGAACAGGCCGAGCACGGAGGACGCCAGGAAGGCGGTAGCCAGATTGACCAGCAGCCAATTGAACCGCGCCCGCGCAATGGTGAACACCGTGTCGGACAATTCTTCGCCGCTGGAGACGCCACCGAGAGCCTTGAGGTCCTCGTCCGCCTCTTCCTCGATCACGTCGACGACATCGTCGACCGTGATGACGCCGACGAGGCGGTCCTGGGTGTCGAGCACGGGCGCTGCGACCAGATTGTACTTGCCGAACATGCGCGCCACCTCTTCCTGGTCCTCCAGGACGGAGACGCGGCGGCGATCCTCGTCGGTCAATTCGGCGAGCGCGATCGGGCGGCGGGCGCGGAGCAGGACGTCGAGGGGGATCGCGCCCTGCCAGTGCTGGTCCTTGTCGACGACGTAGATCTCGTAGAAGCGGTCGGGCAGATCCGGCGTCTCGCGCATGTAGTCGATCGCCTGGCCGACGGTGAAATCCTGCGGCACCGCGATGAACTCGGTCTGCATGCGCCGGCCGGCGGAATTTTCCGGATAAAGAAGGCTGCGCTCGAGCGCGACGCGCTCTTGCAGCGGCAGCTTCTCGAGGATCTCCTCCTGATCGGCCTGGTCGAGGGCTTCGAGCAGCTCGACGGCGTCGTCGGATTCGAGCTCGCGGACACCCTCGGCCACCGTCTCCGGCGGCAGCTCCTCGAGGATCTCCTCGCGCACGCCCTCGTCGAGCTCGTTCAGCGCCGAGAAGTCGAAGTCGCGCCCGGTGAGCTCGACCAGGCGGACGCGGTTGTCGGGCTCGAGAGCCCCGATCAGATCGCCGAGATCGGCCTCATGCAGCTCGGCAACGATGGCACGCAACAGCGCGCTGTCGCCGCCTTCGATCGCGTGCGCAATCTCCTCGACGAATTCGTGACGAATTTCGCCGTCTTCATTGCGCATCGGAACGTGGTCGAGTACCGAGGCCTCGGCGGAGGTGGCAACGTCCATATGTTCGTCCATGGCGCGCCTCTCCGTTTGACAGGTCGGGTCAGGTGGTCTCAGCTGATCGTTCAGGCAATACCCACAAGGCATTAGCGAGCGCAATGGCAAAGATGCATCAACCGAGGTGGACCTCAATGCCGGCGGGCGCGCTGCTCGCCGCCCTGATCGGCATCGCCTGTGCTGATGCCGCCAACTGTCCGCGCAAGGATGCGCTCGGCACCTCACGGGTGCTGAGCGTCGATGCCAAGACGACGCCACGGGTCGGATTGAAGAGCTTTCCCCAGACGCTGCCTCTCGCCGATCACGAGGTCGTGCTGACCTTCGACGATGGCCCGCATCCGCCGACCACCTCGAAGGTGCTGGCCGCGCTGGCGCAGGAATGCGCGCGCGCGACCTTCTTCCTGATCGGCCTGCCCGCCTCCGAGCATCCCGACCTGGTCAAGCGCATCGCCCGCGAGGGCCACACGATCGGCCACCACACCTGGTCGCATGCGTTCATGGCGCGGATCCCGTTCGACAAGGCGAGGAGCGAGATCGACCGCGGCATCGCAGCCAACGAAATGGCGCTGCACGGCACCTCGACGACGACGCCATCGACGCCGTTCTTCCGCTTCCCCTATTTCGAGGCGACGCCAGCCGAGCTCGACCTGCTCCAGTCGCGCGGCATCGTCGTGTTCGGGGCCGATCTGTGGGCCAGCGACTGGGAAGAGATGACGCCGGAGCAGGAGTTGAAGCTCGTCACCGAGCGCCTCGCCGCAGCCGGCAAGGGTATCATTCTCTTCCACGACCCCAAGGCGCGCACGGCCGCGATCATGCCTGCCTTCCTGCGCTATTTGCGGGAGAACGGCTACCGCGTCGTTCACGTCGTGCCGGCGGGCGCGGTGCAGAAGAATGCCGACGCGCATTGATGCCGGAATGTCACGCCGGCGCAAAATGGGGGATTTGGCGTCTATTAACAGTCTGTTCATGCTACGCCATGCAAACTTGACGGGGACTGTTTGATAGGAAGGGACTCGCGCCTGAACCGTTTCCGGGCGCCTGCGACCTACTATGGCGGCAATCGCACATGAGGGCAGACCGGGTTGATGATCGGCAGTAGCGTTGCTTTCCGGACGCGATCGTGGATCGTCCTCGGTCTCGGTGGTTTCCTTGGATTTCTGACCCTCGGCACGCCGGCGGCGCTTGCGGCCGATTGCCCCGGCCATCCGGACGCGCTCGGCACCTCGCGCACCCTCGTCGTCGACCCGCACGAGCATCCGCGGATCGGCACCATGCAGTACCGCGAGACGCTGCCGTTGAAAGACCACGAAGTGGTCCTGACCTTCGACGACGGCCCGCTGCCGAAATATTCCAACCAGGTGCTGCAGATCCTGGCCGATGAATGCATCAAGGCAACCTTCTTCATCATCGGCGGCCAGGCCAAGGCCAACCCGGAAGGCGTGCGCAAGCTGGTGACGGCGGGCCACACTGTCGGCACCCACAGCATGACCCATCCCCTGACATTCGACAGGATGCCGATCGAGAAAGCCAACGCCGAAATCAATGGTGGCATCGAGTGGACATCGGCCGCGATGACCGATCCGTCCGCACTCGCGCCGTTCTTCCGGATCCCCGGCCTGATGCGGGCCGAAGGCGTCGAGAATCTTCTGATCTCGCGCGGCATCCAGGTCTGGAGTGCGGACTTCCCGGCCGACGACTGGCGGCACGTGTCGCCTGATCGCGTCTACCAGCTCGCGATCCAACGGCTTGAAGCCAAGGGCAAGGGCATCTTGCTGCTGCACGACATCCAGGCCCGCACCGTCGCGGCGCTGCCAAAGATCATCCGCGACCTCAAGGCGCGCGGCTATCGCATCGTGCATGTGGTGCCGGCGACCGCCGACCGGCCGGCGACGCCGACCGCGCCGGTGGAATGGCTGCTGCATCCACCGTCGGAGACGACGCCGATCGCGCGCTGGCCGGCCGTCCCCAATTTTGTCTACACGCAGACCGAAACGCTTCCGGCGCCGAACCTGGCCGATCTCAACGCGCAGCCGGCGCATCAGCCGCTGTTGCCGCGCCGGACCATGGCGCAGGCGAATGTCGCCGCCATCCTGCCCGCGCCAGGCCGCGATCTCTTCGCGATTCCCGAGGGCTCGCTCGAGGTGCTGCTGTCCACGACATTGTCACGGCGCGCCGCGACGCGGCTCGCCATGGCCGCCGAAACGACCCGCGCTCCCAAGGGAAAGGCCGCCAAGCCGCAAGCCCGGCACACCTCGCATGCGACGCCGGCCACGCCGAAGCACGTAGCCCAGCCCAACAGCGCCACGCCGCGTCCGACCCGGCTCAGTAAGCGCTACCCTACTGCCGCATAATGTTGGCGACGCAGAGCAGCACGATCAGCGCCAGGAAGAGCAGGTCCATATAGGACTTCAGCTCGCCGTCGCGGCGCAGCCGGGCAACGTCCATCACGACCTGCTTGCGCGCACTCGTTCCGCCGCTGCCGTCATTGATGGGGCCCTGCAACCGCCGCGTCTCGGTCTCGAGCTTCTCGATCTTCTGGAAGAAATAGAACGAGCGCAGCGTCGAGGCTGCGCGCATGGCGCTGTAGATCAGCACCAGGATCGCGAGCATCGCCCGGTTCGGATATTTCTCCATGAAGTTCAGGCTGAAATATACCATCGCCAGGAACGCGAAATTGGTCAGGAAGCGGTAGGCGATGCTTAGAAAGACCATGCTGGCTCCACCCGAGAGAAGGCGTGCAACGGGACAAATATTGCGAATTTCGCCGGCGCCGGCGTGCAGGCCGCAAGGCCGGCCCGAATGCCGCGCAGGCCCCTCTACGCCAACTTTGTTGCAACTAAGATAAGATCGCCGCCCGCCGGCCGCCTTTTAGCCATGCCCGGCCACAATGCAAACAACCACGGCGAGCCAACTGTTCCAGCCGCGCGCGCAACGGCTCAATGGAGATTCGGCGCAAGCCGCGATAGACTGTCGCCGCCACTCGCATGGGGGGTCTGCCGATGCCGAAAAAGGGAATCACGGGCCACGACGAATGGGTCCTCACCGAGGCCCTCGCCACCGCGCTGGTCGCGCTGGAGCAGCTCGAGGCAAAGCACCAGCCCCGCGCGCATATGGACGACATCCGGAAAATGCTGTCGAACGGCAAGGAGCCGGCGGCCGTGAGACTGCACCTCGCCCAAGCCAAATGCCGCCTGTTCCCGGACATTGATCCGCTGGAGATCTACCGGGAGTACGGCATCGGCGAGGAATATGGCTGAGGCGCGGCGATCGATCGGCCGGGCTGGGGGGTTGCGAGGCTCATGTAGCGCCGTGAGGTTCGGGCATCGAACCGCTACGTTAGACAGAATTCAGTTTTGTCTAACATAGACAAGTTTACATGAAGAGGGCTCCAGCAAGCAAATCCCCAACGCGCCGGGGCAGCCGGGCGGCAGTCGCGACCAAAGCTGGCTCGGGGAAGACAAAGACCGTTCATCGCGAGCCGGCGACCAGCCACTTCGTCGTGAGCAAGGCGCGGTTCGAAGCGGTTATGCAGGCAGCGGAAAAGTTCGGTCTCCTCAGCGAAAAAGGCGGTCGTATTGGCGGCAGGGTGAGCCCGGCACTTGTCAAGCAGGCCAAACTGCAGACAGGCATCGAGACAGATACGGACTTGATCGAGTTTGCCCTGGCGACGGTTGCATTAGAGGATAACTTCGCGGACGTATTCAGGGAGTCTCGCGGCAAGGTCGACCCGAAGCTGACGCTCGGTTTTTGAGGTGGCGGAGTTCGATTTCGACGCTGCCCGACGGTGGGCGCGCTTTGATCCGCTGAGAACGCTGACACGACGAAGTGACGATGAGCTGCCGTTCGTCAGTCCGAGTTCAATCGGCGGACAGGGACTTCTGCTCGATACCTCTGTTTATACTGATCAGATGCAAGATCGTTCGCCACAGATACTGGATGATCTGATCGCGCAGCGACAGGTCAATCATTCGACTGTCGCGATCCAGGAACTGATGCACACGGTTGGGGTCTTGAATCCGGCCGACGCGCGAACCGCCACTGTCATCGATGTGATCGGCCAGCAGATCAGGGCGATGCCGCCACATCGTATCTTTGCGCCGGACAACGAGGTCCTCGGACGTGCTGCACTGCTGTCGGGAATACTCTGCCGCATCCAAGGCTACGAGAAAGACGGAAAGCTGCGCGCGCTGTTGGACTGCGTGCTGTTCCTTCAAGCGCAAGCACTTGGCCTGGTTGTTTTGACCGCGAATGTCGGGGACTATGATCTTCTACTCCAACTCATTCCCGCCGGACGCGCGCTATTCTATCGTTCGAAATGAACCCAGAGGTGCGCGACGAAACCATATCACATAAGTGGCCAATTCTTGGACGCCCTCAGAGGCGAGAAGCGCTGTTAGCGCGCCGCTGATTCTCGTCGTTTCGCAAGCACGAACAGCGGCAGGGACAACAGCTGGGCGAGCACCGCGAAAGCGACCAGCCCGACACGCGATTGATCATAAAGCAACCCGGTCGCGACGCTGCCGATCAGCCAGCCAATTCCGTAGCCCGCATAGAACAGACCGAATGCCAGATTGCGTTCGCCCTCCGGCAGCACGCCGGCGACCACGGCCTTGAGCAGAGTGTCCTGCGTCGCATATCCGATGCCCCAGAACACCATGCCGATGAGGACCGCCGTAAAACCGCCCAGGAACGCAAATGGCGAGAACAGGGCGGACAACAGGACGGCGACCAGTAGCGTTGGAAGCGCAGCTCTGTCGTAGAGCTTGCCGAGAACCAGACTGGCGATGACGCCGCATCCGGTCGAAAACGCCAGGAAGACCGGTATCCAGTGCTCGGCGACGATCTTGGCGGTTGCCAGATGATAGGCGATCAACTCATAGCTCATCAGGCCGGCTGCGAAGCATGCCGCCGCAGCCGTGTAGAGCCAATATGATCGGCTCAATCCGCGCGCGGGCGCCGTTCTGCCCTCTTCAAGACGGGCGGGGACGGGAAAGTTGATGCGCGCGACGGCGAGCGCGCCGAACGCCAGCAGGGCCGAGATCAAGAGCAGCGCATAACCGGTCCGATAATCGCCATTCAGAAACAGGACGAGCGCAACGATCAAGGGCCCGAGCGTGGCTCCGGTCTCATCGAGAGCCGTGTTGACGGCATACACCCACCCTCGTCCATGCTTGCCCGTCGTATAGGAGAGCATTGCCTCGACGGTGGGCTTGCGCATGGCGCGGCCAATGCGCTCGGCCAAAACCAGGAGAGCGGCAACCTGCCAGTTTGCGGCCAAGGCCATCGCGGGTACGGCAAGAAGGTTGATGGCGTAGCCGATGAAGGTGACAAGCCAGTATCGCCCCGTCTTGTCGGCTAAATAGCCGGCGACCGAGCGCAAGCCGTAGCCGAGAAATTCGCCGGCACCCGCGGTGATGCTGACGACGGCAGCGCTGGCTCCGAGCGTCGCCATGAACTGGCCGTTCATGGCCCCGCCGCCCTCATAAGTCATGTCACCGAACAGATTCACCATCCCCATCGTCAGCACGAAGGTGAAGGCGGGCGACGATCCGATCGAGAGGTGCGATCTGGCCATGACGTCCTATCCCTCCATCAGCCCGTCGACCGACCACGACGCGGCGCCCGCCATCGTCGGGGACTTGCAGACGTCAGCCAATCTCACTGTCATTCGTCTTTTGCGATTTCATCGCCTTCACTGCCGCGGCGTGAACTGTGCGAGGTCGTGGATTTCCATCTGCTGCTCAAGTCCTGCAACGCGCTTGGTCATCATTTCGAAGCCATCGTCGCCAAAAAGCCGGTGCTCCTTGTTCTCGAAATCCTCCGCCATCGCGTCGTACTCGTGTGCAGACACGAGATCTCTCAATAACGGAAAGAGATCGGTGTCCTCGCGGGCCGCGTGAGGCCGATACATGGTGATGAAGGACTGGATCGAGGCAACGAGCCGCTTTCGGTCATCGCCGTCCTTGCGACTGCCGGGGGCTGCCTGAAGGATCGTCTGCGTAACTCGCCGGCCAGCCTGGTGCTGCATCAGCAGCGTGTCGACGAGCGACACCATTTTCCCGGCCTTCTTGAAGCGCGGAAAGACGGCCTCCTCCTCGGATTTCTCGTGATAGTTCTCGATGAAATCCCGGACGATCCCGGCGGCATTGGTGATGATGGCCGGATCGAAATCCTCGTTCGACGCCAATTTCCGCAAGGCCGCTTCGTAAACCAGAAGCAGCCGGTCGAGCACACCATGCTCCCGCATCAGATCCTCCGGCGGCGTCACCTCCGCTTCGTCTTTCTTGGCGCCGTTGCCCTTCCTTCCTTTGGCGACGATCGCTGAAGGCAAGATCAAGCTGCCCGCGATTGCCACCCCGGTCATGGCTGTCCTCGTGATCAAGGTGCGCTTTTCGATATCGGTTGGCTCGGCCATCGCAGTCACCCGTGCCGAATGGATATTGACCGTTGAAGCCCGCGGTTGAGACCGAGACTACATCCGTTCGCGGGAACGCTTGGCGAGAGTATCGGTTCCCGATATCGTCAGACGATTCCGCGAGCCGAACCACATGAACTTGAACGATGAAGCTCAATGATCTTCTCACCGGCTTTATCCGACTGCACATTCTGCATCACGCAGCAGAACACGAAGTCTACGGTCATTGGATGATCGACGAGTTGGCGCGCCATGACTACCGTCTCAGCCCTGAAGCTCTCTACCCGATGCTTCATGCGATGGAGAGCAGCGCCGACCTTGATCGAGGACAGGCCATATGAGCAGCGACGCCTCCAAGGCGCACGTTGGCGAGGTCTTCACGACCTTTTTGAAATTGGGCCTGACGTCCTTCGGAGGTCCCATCGCCCACCTGGGCTATTTCAGGGAGGAACTCGTGGTGCGGCGCAAGTGGCTCGACGAGACATCCTATGCCGACCTCGTCGCGCTCTGTCAGTTCCTGCCCGGTCCGGCCTCCAGCCAGGTCGGCTTTTGCCTCGGTGTTCTCCGCGGCAACGGCCTTGCGGGCGGGCTCGCGGCGTGGTTCGCCTTCACCATGCCTTCGGCACTCATCTTATTCGCATTTGCGACGGGCATAGCCGCTTTCCAGGGACCGCTGGCCGAGGGTTTCCTGCATGGCCTCAAGCTCGTCGCTGTTGCGGTGGTCGCACAAGCGATCTGGGGGATGGCGCGAACCCTCACACCCGATCGGGCGCGTGCAGCCATCGCACTTGCTGCGGTCGCGATCGTTGTCTTCTTCGTTGGATCTCTGGGACAGATAGCTGCAATCGCCCTCGGAGCGTGCGCGGGCCTCTGGCTTTGCCGGGCCGCCGCCGCGCCGGTTTCCGGACATCTGAATTTTCCGGTAAGCCGGCGAGCAGGTCTTCTTGCGTTGGTCCTGTTCGCCGCGGCTCTCTTGATTCCGCCAATCATCGCCCCTGCTACCGGCTCCCAGGCTCTGGCCTTGTTCGACGCGTTCTACCGATCGGGAGCACTGGTCTTCGGCGGCGGCCACGTCGTGCTACCTCTGCTTCAGGCTCAGGTGGTTACGCCGGGATGGGTCAGCAACGAAGCATTCCTGGCCGGGTATGGGCTGGCACAAGCGGTGCCGGGACCGCTCTTTACGTTCGCTGCCTATCTCGGCGCCGTGATGGGACCCGCGCCGAACGGCCTTACCGGCGCGGCGATTGCCCTCGTCGCGCTGCTCCTTCCAGGCATGCTGCTGGTTTATGGCATGCTGCCGTTCTGGGACTCGATGCGCAGACGCCCCGCCGCTCAGGCCGCGATGCGCGGCACCAACGCAGCTGTGGTCGGTATTCTTGGCGCGGCTCTTTATCATCCGGTCTGGACAAGCGCCGTCTTGACGCCGCACGATTTTGCGTTGGCGCTCGCCGGCTTCCTGCTGCTCACCGTTTGGAAGCTGCCGCCATGGATCGTGGTGGCGCTATCGGCTGGCGCCGGCGTGTTGTCGAGCCTCGCCTGACCGCGGCGGTTCTAAGAGAGGCGCCACGTCCTGCGAGCGACCTGCCCGTTTGGGCGACGCGCCAACTCGCGCACAGGCATTCCCTCTTACCTGCCTGCTCCACTCCTGGTACCTGCCGGCGCAGATCGGTCCTGCGTGAGCCCCAGCACCATATCCGAGAAGCGCTCACCCTGTACCAATACATGGCTGTGAAGACGGCTCGCGGCGAGCTGCTCGTCGCCGGCGCGGATCGCTTCGAGAATCCCGGCGTGCTCTTGTAGCGATTGCAGCAGACGGTTACGCGCGCGAAGCTGGATGCGCCGATAAGCGCTCAGGCGCTTATGCAGGGCGAAGGCTTGATCGGCCAGGAAGCTGTTGCGGCTCGCGCGGTAGATCGCTTCGTGAAAATTGCGGTTGTCCGCGTAGTACTGCTCGCTGTCGCCTTGCTGCACGTCCAACTCGCACGCGCGGTGCGCCGCCTCCATTGCAGCGTCGTTCTCCGGTGTGAGCCGGCGCGCGGCCAAGCGGCCGCAGGCGCTTTCGATCTCGGCCATGGTCTCGAACATTTCGAAAAGCCGGGTGGGTGAAGGAACGCTGACGATCGCCCCGCGCCGCGGGCGGACATCGATGAAGCCTTCGGCGCCGAGCTGAAGCAGCGCCTCCCGGATCGGTGTCCGCGACACCCCGAATCGCTCGGCCAGGGAAGCCTCATCCAGGCGATCGCCCGGTCGAAATTCCCCAGCCATTACAGCGTCTTCAATCGACTGCTTCAGTCTGAAGGCTTGGCTCATTGTATACACCTGATCTGTAATTCCATACCACATGCTTGACAAACTATACAACATGCGGTCAGGTAGAGATTGTATGCAATATCAGTATTAAAAAATGCAATACAACACGGGAGGTATGGAATGAAGGTTTCAAGACGCCAAGCCCTCGCCCTCGGGATCGCCGCACCGGCGCTATTTCGGCTTGGACCCGCGCACGCGGCCACAGCGCTGAAGATCTCGCACCAGTTTCCGGGCGGCACCCCAACCGAAGGCGATTTCCGCGACCGGCTTTGCCGGCGCTTTGCGGCCCTGATCCAGGAACGCAGCAAGGGAGCGATGAGCGCCGAGATCTATCCGGGCTCCTCGCTCATGAAGACCAATGCGCAGTTCTCGGCGATGCGCAAAGGCGCGCTCGACATGAGCCTGATCCCGATCTCCTACGCCGGCGGCGATCTTCCCGAACTCAACATCGGCCTGATGCCGGGCCTCGTCACCGGCTACGACGAGGGACTAGGCTGGAAGAACAAGCCGATCGGCCAGGAGTTCAGCAAATTCCTTGCAGCCAAAGGCGTCGTCATCATCACCTGGATCTGGCAGGCTGGTGGTGCCGCCAGCCGCGCGCGTCCATTGGTCGAGGTCGCCGATGCCAAGGGCATGAAGATCCGCGGCGGCTCGCGTGAGATGGATCTCGTGCTTCAGGCTGCCGGCGCCTCGGTCCTCTCGCTGCCGTCCAATGAACTTTACGCGGCCATGCAGACCGGCGCCTGCGATGCCGCCCTCACCTCGTCCACCAGTCTGACCTCGTTCCGGCTGGAAGAGCTCGCCAAGCATCTCACGACCGGGCGGGCCAAGAGCTACTGGTTCATGCTCGAGCCCCTCGTCATGTCGAAGGCGGTGTTCGACCGGCTTTCGAACGAGGAGCGCGAGATCATCGTGTCGGTCGGCGCCGAGCTCGAAGAGTTCGGCCGCGCTGCGGCGGTGGAAGACGATGTCCGCGTAGCGAAGGTCTACCAGGCCGCCGGCGCGACCGTCCACGATCTCGACGCCAAGCTCGTCACCGCATGGCGGGACCTCGCGCGCGATACGGCCTGGAAGGATTATGCCAACAAGAACGAGAACTGCGCCCGCTTGATCAAGCTTGCCATGGAGGCCGGCTCATGAGCGCGCACGGCGTCGATCTCGGCCATCCTGTCGTGGTGACGGCAGCGCGCCCCGGTTCCGCCATGGCCCGGATCAACCGTGCCATGGCCCTGCTCAACAAGACCATCGTCGTCGTCTGCTCGATTGCCCTGATCGTCGCGAGCGTGATTCTGAGCTACAGCGTGGCCGCGCGTTACTTCTTCAACGCCGCAACCTATTGGCAGGACGAAGCGGCCGTCTTCCTGCTGGTCGCCGCAACGTTCCTGTCCACCGCCTTCGTGCAGGCCGGCCGCGGTCATATCGGCATCGAAGCCCTCACCGGCTACCTGTCCAAGCGCGGCAACGCGATCCGCATCCTCGTGGTCGACGCGACAAGCTTGCTGTTCTGCTGCTTCTTCTCCTGGAAGTCCTGGACGCTGTTCCACGAGGCGTGGGTCGACGGACAAGTGTCGGGATCGACCTGGGCCCCGCCTCTGTGGATTCCCTACAGCATGATGGCGCTCGGCATGACGCTACTGACGCTGCAGATCGCGCTTCAACTCGCTGCAGCGATCGATGCATGGAGGAGCAAATGAGCACGCTTGCCGTTGGACTGATGTATGGCGGCGCCACGCTTGCCGTCATGGCATCCGGCATGCCGATCGCGCTGGCGCTCGGTGCCGTAGCCGTCATCTTCATGTATTTCTTCATGCCCTCCGCATCGCTCGATACGGTGACGCAGAACGTCTACGAGGAGATGGCTTCGATCACGCTCCTGGCCATCCCACTCTTCATTCTCAAGGGCGCTGCGATCGGCAAGTCGAAGGCGGGACAGGATCTCTACAGCGCGCTGCATGTCTGGATGGGCCGCATCCCGGGTGGGCTCGGCATTGCCAATGTCTTTGCCTGCGCGCTCTTCGCGGCCATGGCCGGGTCGTCTCCGGCGACCTGCTCGGCGATTGGCTCGGCAGGGATTCCCGAGATGCGCAAGCGGGGATATTCCGGCGGCTTTGCCGCAGGCGTGATCGCAGCCGGCGGCACGCTCGGAATCCTGCTGCCGCCCTCGATCACGATGATCCTGTATGCGGTCGCGGCGGAGCAGTCGCTCGGGCGTCTGTTCCTCGCGGGCATCGGGCCGGGCCTTCTTCTGGTGGTGCTGTTTGCAACCTACGCGGTGCTGAGATTCAAAGCCGAATACAAGGCGGCGCAGCGGGCCTATGCGGCGGACCCTGCGCAGCATCCGATTCTTTCGAACGAGCGCTTCACCATGGCAATGCGGTTCGGCGCGCTGCCGCGGGTCCTGCCCTTCGTGGTGCTCCTCAGCGGCGTGATGATTGCGCTTTATGGCGGTTATGCCACGCCCTCGGAGACAGCCGGCCTCGGCGGCATCCTGGCGCTGGTTCTGATCGCCTCCATCTACGGCGTGTGGCGCCCGCGGGATCTCGGCCCGATCCTGGAATCGACGCTGAAGGAGTCGACCATGCTGATGCTGATCATCGGCATGTCGCTGCTCTACTCCTACGTGATGAGCTATCTCCACATCAGCCAGGGGGCGGCTCAAGCCATCGTCGCCATGCAGCTCTCGCGATGGGTGCTGCTGGCAGCCATCCTGGTGCTGGTGGTCGTGCTCGGCTTCTTCCTGCCGCCGGTCTCGATCATCCTGATGACCGCGCCGATCATCCTGCCCCCACTCAAGGACGCGGGCTTCGACCTGATCTGGTTCGGGGTGGTGATGACGATCGTGATGGAGATGGGTCTCATCCATCCGCCCGTCGGACTCAACATCTTCGTCATCAGGAATATCGCGCCCGACATCCCCTTGCGGGACGTGATCTGGGGAACGCTGCCGTTCGTGCTCCTGATGGCGTTCGCCGTGGTGCTGCTTTGCCTGGTGCCCTCGATCTCAACCTCGTTGCCCAACCTGGTGATGGGCGCACCAACGCGTTAACCGAGGAGGCATGAACCATGCTGAACGAGACAAGGTCCGGACGCATCACGGCGCCCGAATTCCTGCAAGGGCTCATCGACACCTTGACGCAACGCGGCCGTGCGGTTCTTGGCATCAAGCCCGAACGCAATGACGGCGAGGATCGTGATCTCGAGCTTCTGGGCGAGGCGCTGCTGTCTCGACGCGGCGAAGCCTCCGGCGTCGCGATCGCGCAATCGCTGCTTGCGGCTTTCGAGCAGGCGGGCGAGCCGCAGCGGCTGAAGTTTCTCTCCTCTCTCGCCGACCGGTTCGGGCCGGACCGCCGCGCGATCGAGCTCGCGATCGCCGCCTACCAGCGCAAGGAGGACGGCGACGGCGGCAAGCTCGAGGCGCTTCACGCCGCGGCGGAGCCGCGCCGGCAGGAGCTCATCCGCCGCCTCAATCTGGCACCGGGCGGGACGGCCTCGCTCGTGCGCATGCGAGAGGTCCTGCTTGCGCTCCTGCGCGAGCATCCCGAACTCCAGCCCGTCGACGACGATTTCGTCCATCTATTTTCGTCCTGGTTCAACAGGGGTTTCCTCGTGCTGCGGCCGATCGACTGGACGACGTCGGCCAACATCCTCGAAAAGATCATCAAGTATGAAGCCGTCCATGCCATCCAGGACTGGGACGATCTGCGCAGCCGGCTCGAGCCGCCCGACCGCCGCTGCTACGCGTTCTTTCATCCCCAGCTGGTCGACGAGCCGCTGATCTTTGTGGAGGTCGCACTCACGAAGGAGATTCCCGGCGCGATCAATCCGCTGCTCGACAAATCGCGCCAGGCGATCGCGGCACGTGACGCCACGACCGCCGTATTCTACTCGATCTCGAATACGCAAAAGGGCCTCGCCGGCGTCTCCTTCGGCAACTTTCTGATCAAGCAAGTGGTCCAGGACCTCGCCCGCGAGCTTCCGAACCTGAAGACCTTCGTCACCCTGTCGCCCGTTCCCGGCTTTGCCGGCTGGGTCCGGCGCGAGCTCAAGACCGAGGCCTCCAGCGCCATCGACGAGGACACGAGGCGTGCACTGGCCACGCTCGATGACGGCGGCGACATCGCGCAGGCAAAAGAGGCCATCACCGTCCTCGCCGCCTATTACTTCCTCAAGGCGAAACTGCCGACAGGCAAGCCGGTCGATCCGGTCGCCCGCTTTCATCTCGGCAACGGCGCGCGCCTGGAGCGGCTGAATTTCCTCGGCGATGCTTCGCCCAAGGGCATCAAGCAATCCTACGGCCTGATGGTCAATTATCTCTACGCACTCGACCATATCGAAGCGAACCATGAAGCGTTCGCTGAGCATGGCACCGTCGTCGCCTCCGACAAGGTGAAGAAGGCGCTCCGCGCCAAGCTGTCGTCCCGCGACCTTGTGCCGAGCTCACAGACCAACTCTCAGCGGAAGATCTCGTCATGACCTGGAATTTGTACGACCGCCTGCTTGGCTCCGCGCACGCGGATCAATCCATCTGCATCGAGAAGGACGACGGCGCCAACCTGACCTACGCGGAGCTCGCCGCGCTGAGCGGCAGGTTTGCGAGTTTGCTCGCCAGCCACGGCATCGGTCCGAACCATCGCGTCGCGGCCAAAGTGGAGAAGTCCGTCGAGGCTGTCGCTCTCTATCTTGCGACGCTCCGCGCCGGTGCCGTCTATCTGCCGCTCAACACCGCCTATACGCCGGCCGAAACCGAATACTTCATCCGCGATGCGCAGCCGAGCCTGATCATATGCGATCCCAAGGAAGCATCCGACCTGCGCGCCATTGCCGCGAAAGCAGGCGGACGTGTCGAGACGCTCGATCACGACGGGCACGGATCCCTGGTCAATGCCGCAGCCGGCCTTCCGGCGGATTTCGACACGGTGCCGCGCGCGAAGGAGGATTTGGCGGCGATTCTCTACACCTCGGGCACGACCGGCCGATCAAAGGGCGCGATGCTGACGCACGGCAATCTGGTCTCGAACGCGCTGACGCTGGTCGAGCAATGGCGCTACACACAACGCGACGTGCTGATCCACGCGCTGCCGATCTATCATATTCACGGGCTATTCGTGGCCGGCAACGTGACATTCGCCGCGCGTGCGCGAATGATCTTCATGCAGAAGTTCGACGCAGAGCGGATTGTCGCGGCGATGGCGCGATCGACCGTCCTGATGGGCGTGCCGACCTTCTATGTCCGCCTGCTACAGAGCCAGAATTTGAGCCAGCGCACGACCGCGCATATGAGGCTGTTCGTCGCCGGCTCCGCGCCGCTATTGGCCGAGACCCACCGCGCCTGGAACGACAGGACCGGTCACGAGATCCTCGAGCGCTACGGCATGACCGAAACGGGCATGATCGCCTCCAATCCCTATGACGGTCCGCGTATTCCGGGGTCGGTCGGGCGCCCGCTGCCCGCTATCAACGTCCGCATCACAGATCCCGAGAGCGGTGCCGTGCTGCCGACGAACGAGGTCGGCATGATCGAAGTTAGAGGGCCAAACGTCTTTGCAGGCTACTGGAATATGCCGGACAAGACCGCTGCCGAATTCCGCGCTGACGGCTTCTTCATCACCGGCGACCTCGGCAAGCTCGATGCGAACGGCTATCTGTACATCGTTGGGCGGGGCAAGGATCTCATCATCACCGGCGGCTTCAATGTCTACCCGAAGGAGATCGAGACGGAAATCGACGCCATCCCAGGCGTGTTTGAAAGCGCCGTCGTCGGCGTGCCGCACGCCGACTTTGGCGAAGGCGTCACCGCTGCCGTCGTCCGAAAGGCCGCCTCATCGGTGGACGAACGCGCCATCCTGGCGGCGCTTTCCGGACGGCTGGCAAAATTCAAGCAGCCAAAGCGCATCATCTTCGTGGATGCGCTGCCCCGGAACGCCATGGGCAAGATCCAGAAGAACCTGCTGCGCGAGCGCTTTGCCGATCTCTATTCGGCCAAGGTCGAGTGAAGGCCATCTGAAGGCGGGTGAAAGCGATCTGAAGGAATGCAGCAAGCTGGCCGGAGCCAGCTTGCGAGACCGCATCGCCGCGGGCGCGCTGCCGTCGGGCTGCCTGCCCCGACCGCTCTGTGCGGGGTAAAAATCAATCACTTGAATGTTCGTTTGAGTTTTGGCTGAGCCGCAAAACGGCTTGACGAAAGCTCACGCACGAAATGTAATGTTATAACATTACATTTCTGGTTCAAATGCCCGGTCCCGCGCGTCGTCGCCGTATCCCCCTGAAAAGGCTCTTCAATCTCCATGCAAAAACTCCCCGTCACGGTCTTGTCCGGCTTCCTCGGGGCTGGAAAGACCACTTTGCTGAACCACGTGCTCAACAACCGGCACGGCCTGAAGGTGGCGGTGATCGTCAACGACATGAGCGAAGTGAACATCGATGCGGATCTGGTACGCGCTGGCGGTGCGAACCTGTCCCGGACCGATGAGAAGCTCGTCGAGATGACCAACGGCTGCATCTGCTGCACGTTGCGTGATGATCTCCTGAAGGAGGTACGCGCCCTCGCCGAAAATGGTCGTTTCGATTATCTGTTGATCGAATCGACCGGCATTTCCGAACCGCTCCCGGTCGCGGCGACTTTCGATTTCCGCTCCGAGGACGGCGAGAGCCTCGCCGACGTGGCACGCCTCGACACCATGGTCACCGTGGTCGATGCCGTGAACTTGCTCAAGGATTACGCGTCGACCGATTTTCTCGCGCAACGTGGCGAGGCGCTGGAGAACGACAACCGCACGCTGGTCGATCTGCTCGTCGAGCAGATCGAGTTCGCCGATGTGATCGTTCTCAATAAGGTCGATGACGCATCGCCGGCGCAGCGCGAGGCGGCACGACAAATCATCCGTGCGCTCAATCCAGAGGCGGACCTCGTCGAAGCCAACCACAGCCGGGTGGCTTTCGATCGCATTCTTGAAACCGGCCTGTTCGACTTCGAAAGGGCACAGCAACATCCGCTCTGGTACAAGGAGCTTTACGGCTTTGCGGATCATGTGCCGGAGGCCGAAGAATACGGCGTGAAGAACTTTGTCTATCGCGCCCGCCGTCCGTTCGACCCCGCCAAGCTCGACAAGTTCATCAAGGAGCCCTGGCCTGGCGTCATTCGCGCCAAGGGACATTTCTGGCTGGCGACACGCCCGCATTGGCTTGGTGAGATCAGTCAGGCTGGTTCGATCACGCGCACCCAGGGCCTTGGTGCGTGGTGGGCGAGCGTGCCGGGCGGAACGATGACCGGATGATCCGATCTGGCGGAACCGGCTGCGCGAGAACTGGAACGACATCTATGGCGATCGCCGCCAGGAAATCGTGTTCATCGGCACTGGCATGGATGAGGAAGCGCTCCGCGCTCGCCTAGACGCATGCCTGGTACCTGGGAAACCCGCCATGAACGTCGCGGACTGGGCCAAGCTCGCAGACCCGTTTCCGATCTGGCGGCGCACGGATGAAGCCGCCTAGGCAGGAGCACGCATGGACAATATCATTCGATACGTTTCGAAATCCGAGCTTGAGCGGGAGCGCCTGATTCGCGAGGCTCGCGCGATCTACGACAGCATATTCCCACCGGTCGCGGTGGCCATCGGGCGAGCGGGTGGTGATCCCGGGCGAGAGACCCAAGCTTTGGGTCACACTTCCACTCCAAAACCCGCGGTCAACAACGACTGACGAAATCCTTGGCTGCAAATGCACTGGACGTTTCGCAAAAACAAAACGACCCCGCCAGTTACAGTAGTAATCTGACGGGGCTTGTGAAACGATCTTTGGTTGATTTGCATTCCTCTCGGTTTGGCTTGTCATTCCATCGACCGCTCACTGACTGAACAACGAGGCGCGCTGGTTGCCGTTCCTCTGTCGGCGCAATTTTTTCGCGCCTCGGCGGCAGTAGGTTTCGACCAGCTCGGCCCGGCGGCGAAGCCGAGCGCCATCGCGGGTTCGATCGATCTGGCAGCGCTTTACCCCATATCGCCGGGCATCCCAGAAAGCGCCGTACTTCGGCTGAGCAACATTCGTCGGTGCATCGATGATGGCGTCTTCGCTCATCAGTGCGCGAGAAAGGAACATCTTGGACTGCGTGTCAGCAAGTCTGACGTGACGCCGCCAAATACCCATTCGCGCAGCCGCGTATGTCCATATGCACCTGCGACTATCAAATCGGCATCGCGTTGCTCCGCCGCTAGCATGAGTGCGTGCGCCACCGATCGTTCCGCGCGCACCCGCGGCTCCGCGTTTGCGCGGACATCATGACGGCCAAGAAACGCCGCAACGTCCGTAACCCTCGCTTTGGCAGCTTCGATTTCAGATTCATCGACGACTTCGACAACCGATACGAGATCGGCCTTCTGAAGCAACGGCAGCGCATCGAGACATGCGCGGCGCGCTTCTCGCGTATCCTTCCAGCCGATGACAATGCGCTTCGCATCTAGGTTCCGTGTTCCGTCTGGGACAACCAGCACCGGTCGGCCAGCATGCATCAGCACGTCGCCTAAGTCCGTTAAGCTGAAAACGCCAAGCTGGGCGGGGGCCCGGCCGAGAACAATGACATCGGCCGCACGGCTTTCGCGTACCAATACCTCTTCAGGCAACCCAAACACGGAGCGCCATTCAGTTTGCAGCCCATTGACCGCTGGAGAGTTCCGGAAACTGGCCTCCGAGTTTTTAAACCCCGTTCGAATGCGCTCCTCTTCTGCTTCCATCTCGACTGCGAGGGCAACCCCGCCGTAGTTATCGACCACCGGTGCCCGCAGCTGAGCTGCGGCTACACCGATCAGTTTGGCGTTAAAACGACGCGCGACTTGCGCGGCGCATTCGAGGCGGCTGTGCGATATGTGATCTGGTTCGATATGAACAAGAATGGATGTCAACATCCGATTTCCCTCGGTTGCCTGCCGTTGGACGTAAAGACGGCTCAGTGATCCTGGCGGTCAAACCGTTCCCGGAAAATCAGATATCCCGATTCAATCACCGGCCCTGGCGCGGGCTAGATTCGATCACGCAGGCCTTTGACACCCTCGCCTTGGGCGCAATGCTCGCAACAGAAAAAGGTACCCGCCTTCTCCAGGCCGTGTCCGACGATACGGATTCCACAATGATCGCAGGTCGGCGCGAGCGCGTGAATGGCGCATTCGAAGCTATCGAACGTATGCGCTTTGCCGTTCATCGAGACCTGAAAGGTCTTGTCATAATCATTGCCGCAGGTTTCACATGTCGCCATGATCTCTCGCCTTCACCGACGTCGCAGATGTATCCTGAAGTCGCCAAATGGCACTTGGTTCCAGCAGAGTGATGCGGCTAGGCGTCCCACGGACACGACAGCAAGATCGTGGTCCGCGCGTACCGCCGATTCAGCGTATCGAATAATGATCTTTCGGGTCACCGCCTGCCCGAAATGGATCAGTCGTCCGGAAGCCGTTTGTCAAGCGATTGCCGCGCGCCGATCGGCTGAACGGATCTCGATAAACTTGTGAAGGCGGCTGGCACAGCAATAAGCCCGCTCCGGCTGCTGTGAAGGAGGCCAAGAATTGAATATCCGGCCGTTGTGCCGGATTGCGCGCGATTGATGCTGCTTCGTATTGAAGTCTTGCGTTGCAAGCGCAGCTCGGAAGGGCATTCGAACGCGCGCAGGCATCGTGGCGCATACAAGCAGCATCCAGAGCATCAACGGGCCGAGTTCCGGGTCGGCTGCCCGGGCCACAATAATTTCCGTGGAATAACAAACCGCCGGGGTCGATGTGATGGCCGTCTCCAGCAATCAATTGCCCCGCACGGAATTGCCCGGGTCGAGCTTCCGTCGCTGCTATTGTCGCAACCGACGCGCATAGCAGGAAAGCCGTGCACAAGCATTCCAGCCGAAAACGCATGGCACAAAACCTCATCTGCACCCACCCAAACTCGGGTCGGCTGGAAACTCCCTTGAGTCCAATGTTCGGGGGGGTGCTCGGTTCCAGATGAAGGACGCCAAAGTGTGGAAGCGTTCTGACTTGTCCGAACCGGGCTCAGGCATCACCTTGCTTGTGGCGCGCAAGCCGCTGCGAAGGAACGTCCAACAGCGGGGTGAGTTGCGCACATAAAGGACGGCGATCGTCGGCTTGCCGATCGACCCGCTCTGGGTGCGGATGGTTGCGCGCGGGTAACGCTGATGTACCGCCGAACCACCATCACGGAAGGAATTCCGCATGGCCCTCTCACCAGCAGCAGAGCGCATTCGCGAGCGGACCGAGCGCGAATTGATCGAGCTCCTGCATCGGACGGGTGAGCATCTCCCTGCACCAGAGCACGACGATTTCGGGTCCTATTTCGACCGGTTTGCTCGCGCAAAGGTCGTTCTGCTCGGTGAATCGACGCATGGCACATCGCAATTTTATCGAGCGCGTGCGGCGATCACGCGCCAATTGATCGAGCGGCACGGTTTCAACATCGTCGCGGTCGAGGCCGACTGGCCGGATGCGGCGACGCTTGATCGCCTGGTGCGACAACTACCATCCGCAACGCCCGGGGAGCAGCCATTCGAACGCTTTCCGACCTGGATGTGGCGCAATGTCGAGGTCAAGGCGTTCATCGATTTTCTCCGGATCCATAACGACGCACGCTCGATGGCGCAGCGCGTCGAGTTTCGAGGCCTCGATGTCTACAGCCTCAGCGGCTCGATCGCGGCCGTGATCGCCTATCTCGAACGGGTGGATCCGGAGCGCGCCCGCGCAGCGCGCGAACGCTATAGCTGTCTAACACCCTGGCAATCGGATCCCTCGCTTTATGGCCGTGCCGTCCTCGCGGGCCGGGACACTTGCGAAGATGAAGTGGTGGCGCAGTTGCGCGAGTTGCTTGAGCATCGCCTTGCGTATGTCGGGCACGACGGCGAGGCCTTCTTCAACGCGGCACAAAACGCGCGCATCGTACGGGCGGCGGAGCAGTATTACCGCATCATGTATCGCGGCTCGACCGAATCGTGGAATCTGCGCGACCGGCACATGTTCGACACGCTGCAATATCTGATGCAGCGGCGCGGGCCCCAGGCCAAAGCCGTAGTCTGGGCGCACAATTCCCATATCGGAAACGCGGCAGCCACTTCCATGGGCTGGGCCGGTGAGTTCAACATCGGTGAACTCACTCGCAATGGCCATGGCGACGAGGCCGTCCTGATCGGCTTCGGCACGGATCGTGGAACGGTCGCGGCGGCCTCCGACTGGGGTGGCCAGATGCAGGTCAAGTCCGTGCGGCCAGCGCGCGACGATAGCTATGAATACCTGTTCCGACGCACGGGGCTCGCGCGGTCATTGACCGATTGGCGACCGCCCGGCCGTAGCGGTCTGCGCGAGGCGTTGGCGGGTCCGCGGCTTGAACGGGCGATTGGCGTTGTCTACCGGCCCGAAACGGAGTTGCTCAGTCATTATTTCCAGGCGGTATTGCCGGAACAATTCGATGCGTTCGTTTGGTTCGAGGAGACGCAGGCCGTGACGCCGCTTGCGGCGGAGCCGGCCAAAGGCGCCGCAGAAACTTATCCGTTCGGGGTCTGATCATGATGACCGGAGAAGACCAACTCAGCGAAGTCTCGATCGGGCAGCAGCACCTTACGGGCATTCTTGGTGTGCCCAACAGCGCAACCGGGATCGTGATCTTCGCCCATGGCAGCGGCAGCGGCCGGATGAGCCCGCGCAACAATCAAGTGGCGGCGGGACTTCGCCAGGCCGGTCTGGCCACGCTGCTGCTGGATCTTCTCACGGTCGAGGAAGAGCGTGACCGTCGCAACGTGTTCGATATCGGGCGGCTGGCCTCTCGGCTCGCTGAAGCTGCCGAGTGGAGCCGCAATCAACCCCGATTGGGTTCACTGCCCCTCGGCTATTTCGGGGCAAGCACGGGTGCGGCCGCAGCCCTGGTGGCGGCCGCCGAAGGGCAGAATGTCGCGGCAGTTGTTTCACGCGGCGGCCGCCCGGATCTTGCGGGTGAGGCATTGCAGGCCGTGAGCGCGCCGACACTGCTGATCGTGGGCGGGGCGGACCGGCCGGTGATTCCGCTCAACCAGTCCGCTTTCGAGCAGCTTTCGTGCGAGAAAGACCTCGTCATTGTGCCGGGAGCGAGCCACCTTTTCGAAGAACCCGGCACTCTGGAGCAGGTCATGCAACACGCCAAGCGATGGTTCGGCCGATTCTTGTCTTCGCCATTGCAGAGCACGCCGGACGATATGGTGTTCGCGGATCGGCGCGAGGCTGGCCAACGCCTCGCGCCGCTTCTCATGAAATACAAGGACCAACACCCCGTGATACTCGCGCTGCCGCGCGGCGGCGTACCCGTCGCTTTCGAGGTGGCGCAGGCCTTGAATGCGCCGCTCGACGTCGCCCTGGTGCGCAAGATCGGTGCGCCCGGCCACAAGGAGCTTGGACTTGGCGCGGTGGTCGACGGCGCCCACGCGCAAGTCGTCCTGAATGACGAGATCGTTCGCATGGTCCAACCCGGAAACGCCTATCTGGAGGCGGAGACCTCCCGCCAACTGGATGAGATCGAGCGCCGCCGTCACCTCTACCGGGATGGTGAACCGCCGCTCGATGTTGCCGGACGGACCGCCATCGTGATCGATGACGGGATCGCGACCGGCGGAACTGTGAAAGCGGTCCTGAAGGCACTCGCCAGGGTAAAGCCAAGCCGCCTGGTGCTTGCGGTACCGGTCGCGCCAAAGGAGACCCTCGCCGATCTGAATTCTGAAGCCGACGAAATCATTTGTCTGGCCACCCCCGATCCGTTCTATGCGGTCGGCCAGAATTACCGGGATTTCCGCCAGACTTCAGATCAGGAAGTGGTCGAACTGTTGCACCGTTCGAAAGTGAGCGGCCATTTGCACGAGGGCTCATGACGTCTCCCCGGAATTTCGCAAGGCCGGGACTCACGTTCGGACAACTGACCGACGGACTCTATTCCCGTCTCTAGGAGGTCGCCCAAGCGCAGTGGACGATGAGGCGCGTCCCGCCGTTTGACGGGTGCGCAAACCGACATGTAGCTCCAGCAAGAGGAACCAAAGGAGGGCTCAATGAAAGTTCGCGATGCGATGACCCCCAACGTGCAGCTCTGTGCTCCGCAAGATAGCACCAGAGAGGCAGCCGAAGCGATGACCGCACTCAATGTCTGTCCGTAGCGCGTGATCTGTCGCCTGTTTGTAGCTCGTGAAGTGTCGTGTTTTTGGTGCCCTGGAACAAAGGGGGCACGATGGGCACGGCATCCATTCACGAGGGTGTACGACGGATGCGGTTTTCGAGTTTATTGGATCGGACGGAGGCGAAAGAGCTGACGCAGGCTGCGGCCTCCGAGCTTCTCGGGATCAACGTGCGGACATTTCAACGCTGGGCGGAACGCTTTGAAGCGGAGGGCGACGACGGGCTGGTCGACCTGCGTATGGGCCGACGATCGCCGCGACGGGCGCCGGAGGAAGAACTGGAGCGGATGCTCGGGCTGTTCCGGGACAAGTACGCGGATTTCACGGTGAAGCACTTCCATGAACAGCTGCAAAAGCGGCATGGCTATGTGCTTGGCTACACGGTGACGAAGCTGGCCTTGCATGCGGCGGGTTTGGTGCGGAAGGCGCCGAAGCGTTCGGCGCACCGCAAGAAGCGTCCACGCCGGCCGCTTCCGGGGATGCTGCTGCACCAGGACGGATCGCGCCATCCCTGGATCGAAGGTCTGCCGGCGATGGACCTGATCGTCACGCTGGACGATGCGACGAGCGAGATCTACTCGATGCTGCTGGTCGAGGAAGAAGGGACGGCATCGACGTTCCAGGCCTTGGGCGAGGTGATCGGCGAGCATGGCCTGTTCTGCGCGCTCTACACCGATCGCGGCAGCCATTATTTCTACACCCCGAAGGCTGGCGAGAAGGTCTCGAAGACGCAACAAACCCAGGTGGGACGGGCCTTATCGCATCTCGGGATTGAGCATATCGCAGCGTATTCGCCGCAGGCGCGCGGGCGCTCCGAGCGAATGTTCGGCACGCTGCAGGGCCGGTTGCCGAAGGACCTGCGGCTCGCCGGG